>NZ_JARAVO010000059.1:0-41444 GCF_033792805.1 Streptomyces sp. PA03-1a | reverse complement strand
CCCCCGGACCCCACGCCGCCGGGCCCCGGACCCGAACCCGGACCGCTCCCGCCTCCGGGCCCCAGCCCGCAGCCCGCGACCTGAGGCGAGCCGGCCACGCCCGCAGAGGGGGCGCCGGCGGAGCACCGCCGCGAGCAGGACGCGGAGGACGTGGAGGCTCACCTGCTCCACGACGGGCGGGAGTTCGCCGTGACCGGCGAACTCCGGCTCGACGCCGAGGAGGACGAGGTCGAACCGGCCCGCCTCATCGTCGCGGCCCGCCGCCGGCGGCCGCGGAGTCGGACGGCGTCCGGTCGCCGGGTTGGCCGCCCGGGCCCGGCTGACCGGCCTGGCCGAGGTCTTCCTGCGCGTCCACCCCGACACCGCCGCCGCACTGCGGTGCCACCTCGGGGCGGGCTCCGTCCCGGTCCCCGCGGTGCAGGCCGCGGAGTGGAACGTGCCGCAGCCGGTCGCGTACGGGTGGCTGCGGCACGCGGGCTGAGACGGCACCACCGGGGGCCCGACCACACGGGGTGCTCAACAACCCTGACGCATGGATTGACATGTCCGCCTCACGCCTCGACGCTTGAGAGCGCTCTCAGCACCATTTCGCCCCTCGTGGCGTCCCTCCGCCCCCACACAAGGAGGAAGCGCGTGCACATCCGACGCAAGCCCCTCGCGGCCCTGCCGGCCGCGCTGCTGATGACGGTCGGCCTCACCGTCCTCGGCACCACGTCCCCCCGCGCCGAGGCCGCCGTCCCCGCCACCATCCCGCTGACGATCACCAACAACTCCGGCCGCAACGAGCCCGTGTACCTCTACGACCTGGGCACCGAGCTCGCCACCGGCCGCCAGGGCTGGGCCGACGCCAACGGCACCTTCCACCCCTGGCCGGCCGGGGGAAACCCGCCGACCCCGGCGCCCGACGCCTCGATCGCCGGACCCGCCAACGGCAGGTCCGTCACCATCCGGCTCCCCAAGTTCTCCGGCCGGGTCTACTTCTCCTACGGCCGGAAACTGGACTTCCGGCTGACCACCGGGGGCCTGGTGCAGCCCGCGGTGCAGAACCCGTCCGACCCCAACCGGGACATCCTCTTCAACTGGTCCGAGTACACGCTGAACGACTCCGGGCTGTGGATCAACAGCACGCAGGTGGACATGTTCTCCGCCCCGTACGCCGTCGGACTCCAGCGCGCCGACGGCAGCACCGTCACCACCGGGCACCTCGTGCGGGGCGGCTGGAACGGCTTCTTCGCCGCCCTGCGGGGCCGGACGGGCGGCTGGGCGAACCTCGTCCAGACCCGCGCCGACGGCACCGTGCTCCGCGCCCTCTCCCCCGGCCACGGGATCGAGACGGGCGCGCTCCCGCGCACCGTGATGGACGACTACGTCAACCGCGTCTGGCAGAAGTACTCCACCGCGACGCTCACGGTGACCCCCTTCGCCGACCGGCCCGGCACCAAGTACTACGGGCGGGTCTCCGGCGGCGTCATGAACTTCACCGACGCCTCCGGGACCGTCGTCACCTCGTTCCAGAAGCCCGACGCGGACAGCGTGTTCGGTTGCCACAAGCTGCTCGACGCACCGAACGACCTCGTGCGCGGCCCGATTTCACGCACGCTGTGCGCCGGTTTCAACCGCACCACCCTGCTCACCAACCCCGCCCAGCCGGACACGAGCGCGGCCGGCTTCTACCAGGACTCCGTGACGAACCAGTACGCCCGGGAGATCCACGCTCGGATGGCCGACGGCAAGGCGTACGCCTTCGCCTTCGACGACGTGGGCAACCACGAGTCGCTGGTCGACGACGCCAACCCGCAACAGGCCTCCCTCACGCTGGACCCGCTGGACTAGTCCTCCGGCGACCCGGGGCCGGGCCGGCCGGGCTGGATTGTCGGTGGCCCGGCCTAGGGTGGGGACGACACAGGCACCCGCGACGAGAGACTGGAAGTCCCCATGACGACCCTTTCCGACCGTCCGAACACCGCGCTGCTCGTCATCGACGTGCAGAACGGGGTGGTGGCCGGCTCCCACAACCGGGACGACGTCATCGCCAACATCAACACCCTGCTCGGCAAGGCGCGGGCGGAGGACGTTCCCGTGATCTGGGTGCAGCACTCGGACGAAGGCCTGCAGAAGGGCAGCGAGAGCTGGCAGTACGTGCCGGAACTCGTGCGCGAGGAGCCGGAGCCGCTGATCCACAAGCGCTACGGGGACTCCTTCGAGGACACCGAGCTGGAGGCGGTGCTCGCCGACCGCGGCGTGGGCCGGCTCGTTGTCACGGGTGCCCAGACCGACGCCTGCGTCCGCTCGACCCTGCACGGCGGGCTCGTCCGGGGCTACGACGTCACGCTCGTCGGCGACGCGCACACCACGGAGGACCTCAGCGCCTACGGGGCGCCGGCCCCGGAGTTGGTGATCGCGCACACCAACCTCTACTGGCAGCACCAGAGCGCCCCCGGGCGCCGCGGCGGCACCGTCGGCACCGCGGACGTCTCCTTCGCCGCGGCCGGGACGAGCTGAGCCCTCCGGGCCCGGGCGCCCGCTCTTCCGCATGGGCCATGTGGGCGGATGCCGGACGTCGTCCGGCGTCCGCCGCCCCGCAGATCATGGCCCGTCAGCGGGCGCCGTGTCCCGCGTGGACCGCCGCGGCGTGGATCGGTCCCGTCGTGCCGCTGAGCGGGGACCCGGAGCCGCCGCGCTTCCCGGCGATGATCTGGGCGGCGATGGAGACCGCCGTCTCCTGAGGTGTGAGGGCGCCGATGTCGAGGCCGATCGGCGAGCTGAGGCGGGCGAGTTCGGCGTCGGTCAGGCCCGCGTGCCGGAGGCGTCCGAGGCGGTCCTCGTGGGTGCGCCGGGAGCCCATCGCCCCGACGAAACCCAGGAAGGGGAGGCGCAGGGCCACCTCCAGCAGCGGCACGTCGAACTTCGGGTCGTGGGTGAGGACGGCCACCATCGTCCGGGCGTCGACGCGGCCCGCGGCGGACTCCGCGGCGAGGTAGCGGTGCGGCCATTCGACGACGACCTCGTGGGCGTCGGGGAAGCGGGCCGCGGTGGTGAACACGGGGCGCGCGTCGCAGACCGTGACGCGGTGGCCCAGGAGCGCGCCCTGGCGGGCGAGCGCGGCGGCGAAGTCGGTGGCGCCGAAGACCAGCAGGCGGGGCGGCGGCGCGTAGGAGCGGACGAAGACCCGCCGTTCGCCGTAGCGGCGCTGCGCGCTCGTGCCGCGGGCCAGCATGGCGCGGGCGTCCCCGGCCACAGCCTCGTCGAGGACGGCGGAGCCGAGGCCGCCCGAGCGTGCCCCGGGGCGCACCACCATGCGGGTCCCGGCACCCGGACCGGCGACGACCGTGGCCACCGCGACCGCCCGGCCCGCCGCCATGTCGTCGAGGACGGCGGGCAGTTCGGGGAAGGTGGCCGGGGAGACCGGCTCGACGAAGACGTCGATGGTGCCGCCGCAGGTGAGGCCGACGGCGAAGGCGTCGTCGTCGCTGATCCCGTACTGGTGCAGCTGCGGCGTCATCGTACGGACGACCTCCCGCGCCACCTCGTACACGGCGGCCTCGACGCATCCGCCGGACACGCTCCCGGCGACGTCGCCCTCGGCGGACACGGCCATCGCCGCACCCGGGGGACGGGGCGCGCTGCGGTAGGCGGCGACGACTGTGGCGAGTCCGATCGTGCGTCCGGCCGCGTACCAGGCCCGGAGCGGGTCCGCGAGCTCTCGCACCGCGGGCCTCAGACGAGCCAGACGATGAGCAGGACGAGCACGACGACCGCGACGGCGGCCGGGATCGCCCGCTTGAGCACGGCGCCCTTGGCGACGCCCATGAGGTCGATCGGCTCGGGTTCCGCCGTGGGCCGCACCGGGCCGGGTGCCGGCTCGCGCGCGGGTGCCGGCCCGGGGGCGGGTGCCGGCTCGCGCGCGGGTGCCGGGCCTTCGGCGTCGCCTTGCGAGCGGCTCTCCGCGGTCCCTTCCCCGCCTCCTTCCCGTTCCGCCTCGGCGCTCTCCGCAGCCGGAGGCGTCGAGGGCGGCGGTGCCGCGGCCGACGGCTCGGTGCCGTCCCCGCCGCTCCCGCCACCCCCGCCGACCGCGGCGGGCTCGGGAGCGCGCTCCTGCGCCAGTTGCCGCTCCAGGGCCTCCACGAACTGGCCCAGCAGCTTCCTGCTGACCTCTTCGATCATGCCCTTGCCGAACTGCGCGACCTTCCCGGTGACCGTCAGCCGGGTCTCCACCGTCACCATCGTCGCCTCGCCCTCGGGAACCAGCCGCGCGGTGATGCGCGCGTCGGCGTTGCCCTGGCCCCGGGCGTCACGACCGCGCGCCCGCAGCACAGCGGTCCGGCTCGCGGCGTCCTGCTCCTCGAAGGCGGCGGTGCCCTTGTACTGGACGGTCACCGGACCGACCTTCACCTTCACGAGGCCGTTGTACGTGTCGCCGTCCCGCCCGGTGAGCTGCGCGCCCGGCATGCACGGCGCGATCCGCTCGACGTCGGTGAGCAGGGCCCAGGCCTGGTCCGGCGGCAGGCTCACTCGGAACTCGTTGGTGAAGTCCATCGAGGGCAGACCTCTCTTCCGGTCGTGGCGTCATCGGCGGTCCCGGACGGTGCCCACACCTTGGGCCCGCCGTCGCAGGCCGTCAACGCGCAGTTCAGCGTTCGCTTAAGACGCCGGTCGCGGGGCCGCCCGGGAACCCGCACGCCCGGGTCGTCAGCTCCAGAGCGTGACGTGGACGGGCGGCCGGAACTCCGTGAGCGGGACGCCGTTGGAGCGGGCGAGCAGGGCCTGCGTGGCGGCGGGGGTGGTGACGAACCGGCACAGGGCGGCGGCGACCGCGGAGCGGCGGTCGGAGGCGAGGGTGCTCGCGTACAGCATCCCGTTGATCGGCATGCCGAGGACGTCGAGGACGACGAGGTGCGAGCGCCGCAACTCCTCGCGCACGACGTGCAGCAGGGCCAGCGTCACCCCGTCGCCCGCGGCGACGGCGTTGAGCGAGGCGGTCACGCTCGGGAAGGCGGTGGCCTTGGCGGGGTCGACGCCGATGCGGGCGAGGAAGGCACCGGCGAGGGTGTCGGGGTCCATGCCGGCGGGGCCGAAGAGCCAGGGCTCGCGACCGAGCCGCCCGGGGGCGATACGGGAGTGCTGCCGCAACGGGTGACCGGGCGCCGCGACGACGACCAGCTGGAAGCGGAGGAAGGGCACGGACTCGATCGCCGGGTGCGGGGCGGGCGCGGGCCCGATCGTGACGTCGGCCCTGCGGTCCCTGAGCAGTTCGCCGAAGACCCCGACGGGGACCGCCAGCGTGTCGGCGTCCAGGTCGGGCTGGCGCCGTCCGAAGGACGCGAGAAGGGCGGGCAGCACCTGCTCGGCACCGGTCTCGGTGGACGCCACGCGCAGTTGCACGGTGCCGGCGCTGGCCTGCCGTACGCGGTGGCGGGTCTCCTCGGCCAGGCCGACGATCTCGGCGGCTCCCGCGGCCAGGCGCTGTCCGCCCGGGGTGAGGCTGATGCCGCCGCCCGCGCGGATGAAGAGGACGTCGCCCAGCTCGCGGCGGAGCGCCGCGACGGCCCCGGACACCGCAGGCTCGGTGACGCCCAGCGACTCGGCGGCAGCCTTGACCGATCCCAGTCGGGCCACGGCGACGAAGGCCCTCAACTGCGTGAGCGTCATGGGGACATTACATCTGTTCGAGCGTCAACTGTCTCAGTCCGGATTAACCATTCTCTTCAGTTGCCGTTGACCGACCCCGCCCGCGGCGCGAGTGTTCCCCCCACATGCACCCCGCATCGACCCACACCGTCGACCGTCCGGGCAGGGAAGGAGGGTGCCGTGCAGGTACCCGCTTCGTTCGAGTACCAACGGGCGCAGAGCGTGGAGGAGGCCCTGGAACTGCTGGGGCGCTTCGGCGAGGAGGCCAGGGTCCTCGCGGGAGGGCACAGCCTGCTCCCCATGATGAAGCTGCGTCTGGCCGGGCCGGAGGTGCTCGTCGACATCAACGACCTCACCGAACTCGACCACATCGACGAGACCGGCGGCGAGCTGCGGGTCGGCGCCCTCACCCGGCACCGCACCCTGCTGGAGTCGCCGCTGGTCGGCCGGCACTTCCCGATCATCCACGACGCCGAGCGGGTGATCGCCGACCCGCCGGTCCGCAACCGCGGCACCATCGGCGGCTCGCTGTGCCAGGCCGACCCGTCCGAGGACCTGTCGGCGGTGTGCGCGGCGCTGCACGCGGTCGCCGTGATCCGCGGCGCGGACGGCGAACGCACCGTCGCCATGGCCGACTTCCACCGCGGACCGTACGAGACGGCGGTCGGCGCCGGGGAGATGCTCACCGAGGTGCGCTTCCCGGTCCTGGCCCACTCCGGCAGCGCCTACGAGAAGCTGGAGCGCAAGGCCGGTGACTGGGCGGTGGCGGCGGCCGGGGTGGCGCTCTCCCTCGACGACGGTCGCATGACGCACGTCGGGGTGGGTCTGGCGGCGGTCGGCGCCGACGGGCTGCACGCGGAGGCGGTACAGGAGCTGCTGGAGGGCCGTGAGCCGTCGCCGGAGCTCGTCGAGGAGGCCGGGCGCGTGGCGTCGGCGAGCTGCTCGCCCGTCACCGACAGCCGTGGACCGGCCGAGTACAAGCGGCATCTGGCCGGAGAACTGACCAAGAGGGCTCTGCGGCGCGCCGTCGCCCGGGCCACCGCCCCGGCCGCGGCCGCGAAGGAGGGATGACGGACGTGCGGATCACGGTGAACGTCAACGGCGAGGACCACACCCGTGAGGTGGAGGCCCGCCATCTGCTCGTCCGGTTCCTCCGCGACGACCTGGAGCTGACCGGGACGCACTGGGGCTGCGACACCAGCAACTGCGGCACCTGCGTGGTGCTGATGGACGGCGAGCCGGTCAAGAGCTGCACGGTCCTGGCCGCCATGGCCGAGGGTCATGAGATCCGCACCGTCGAGGGGCTGGCCGACGGCGACCGCCTCGACCCGGTGCAGCAGGGCTTCATCGAGGAGCACGGGCTGCAGTGCGGCTTCTGCACCCCGGGGATGATGCTCAGCGGCCGGGCGCTGCTGGACCGCAACCCCGACCCGTCCGAGGACGAGGTCCGCGAGGCCATCTCGGGGCAGCTGTGCCGGTGCACGGGCTACCTCAACATCGTCAAGGCCATCCGGTGGGCCGCCGCCCACGAGGCCGGCAGCCGTGCGGAAGCGGGGAGCCAGGCATGACCACCGTCGAGGAACCCGCCGCGCCCGCCGCCGAGGAGCGGCCGATCGGCTTCGGCCGGATGAAGCGCAAGGAGGACCCGCGCTTCGTCCGCGGCAAGGGCCGTTACGTGGACGACGTGAAGCTGCCGGGGATGCTGCACGGCGCGGTGCTGCGCAGCCCGTTCGCACACGCCCGGATCGTGTCCATCGACACCTCCGCCGCCGAGGCGCACCCCAAGGTCAAGGCCGTGATCACCGGGGAGACGCTGGCCGGGCTCGGGCTGGCGTGGATGCCGACGCTGTCGATGGACACCCAGGCGGTGCTCGCCACCGACAAGGTCCGCTTCCAGGGCCAGGAGGTCGCCTTCGTCGTGGCCGAGGACCACTACGCGGCCCGCGACGCGATCGAGCTGATCGACGTGGACTACGAGCCGCTCGACCCCGTCATCGACGCCCGCCGCGCCCTCGACCCGGCCGCTCCGGTCATCCGTGACGACCTGGAGGGCCGTACCGACAACCACATCTTCGACTGGGAGGCCGGCGACCGGGCCGCCACCGACGAGGTGTTCGCCGGCGCCGACGTCGTCGTCGAGCAGACGATGCTCTACCCGCGCGTGCACCCCGCGCCGCTGGAGACCTGCGGCGCGGTGGCCTCCATGGACCCGGTCGACGGCAAGCTGACGCTCTGGACGACCACCCAGGCGCCGCACGCGCACCGCACGCTGTACGCGATGGTCGCGGGGCTGCCCGAGCACAAGATCCGGGTCATCTCCCCGGACATCGGCGGCGGCTTCGGCAACAAGGTCGGCATCTACCCCGGGTACGTGTGCGCGGTCGTCGGCTCGATCGTCACGGGCAAGCCAGTCAAGTGGGTGGAGGACCGCTCGGAGAACCTGATGAGCACCTCGTTCGCCCGCGACTACCACATGACGGGTCAGATCGCGGCGACCCGCGAGGGCCGCATCCTCGGTGTGCGCGTCAAGGTCCTCGCCGACCACGGCGCCTTCAACTCCACGGCGCAGCCGACGAAGTACCCGGCGGGCTTCTTCCACATCTTCACCGGCTCGTACGACATCGAGGCGGCGCACTGCGAGGTCACCGGCGTCTACACCAACAAGGCGCCGGGCGGCGTCGCCTACGCCTGCTCCTTCCGCGTCACCGAGGCGGTGTACCTGATCGAGCGCATGGTGGACTGCCTCGCGGCCGAACTCGGCGCCGACCCCGCCGAACTGCGGATGCTCAACCTGCTGCGGCCCGAGCAGTTCCCGTACCGGAACAAGACCGGCTGGGAGTACGACTCGGGCGACTACCCGGCGTGCCTGCGCAAGGCCATGGACCTCGCCGGCTACGAGGAGCTGCGCCGAGAGCAGGCGGAAAAGCGCGGGCGCGGTGAACTCATGGGCATCGGGCTGTCGTTCTTCACCGAGACGGTGGGCGCGGGCCCGCGCAAGCACATGGACATCCTGGGTCTGGGCATGGCCGACGGCTGCGAGCTGCGCGTCCACCCCACGGGCAAGGCCGTGGTGCGGCTGAGCGTGCAGACGCAGGGGCAGGGCCACGAGACGACGTTCGCGCAGATCGTCGCCGAAGAACTGGGCATCCCGCCCGAGGACATCGACGTGGTGCACGGCGACACCGACCAGACGCCCTTCGGGCTCGGCACCTACGGCTCCCGCTCCACCCCCGTGTCCGGCGCGGCCGCCGCGCTGGTGGCCCGCAAGGTGCGGGACAAGGCGCGGATCATCGCGGGGGCGATGCTGGAGGTGTCGCCCGAGGACCTGGAGTGGACCAAGGGCCGCTGGTCGGTCAAGGGCGACCCGGCGATGACCAGGACGATCCAGGAGATCGCGCTGGCCGCGCACGGCGCCCTGGAGCTGCCGGAGGGCGTGGAGGGCCATCTGGAGGCCACCACGGTCTACAACCCGCCCAACCTGACCTACCCGTTCGGGGCGTACATCTGCGTGGTCGACGTCGACCCGGGCACGGGCGCGGTGAAGGTGCGGCGCTTCATCGCGGTGGACGACTGCGGGACGCGCATCAACCCCATGATCATCGAGGGGCAGGTGCACGGCGGCCTCGCGGACGGGGTCGGCATGGCGCTGATGGAGTTCATCGGCTTCGACGAGGACGGCAACTGCCTGTCCGGCTCCTTCATGGACTACCTGCTGCCGACCGCGCTGGAGGTGCCGGCCTGGGAGCTGGGGCACACCGTCACACCGTCCCCGCACCACCCGATCGGCGCCAAGGGCATCGGCGAGTCCGCGACCGTCGGCTCGCCCCCCGCGGTGGTCAACGCGGTGCTCGACGCGATCGGCGTGCGTCACGCCGACATGCCGCTCACGCCCGGCCGGGTGTGGCAGGCGATGCGGCACGGCCAGGTCGAGGCGCCGCAATGAGCCAGGCCCCGGTGCTGGACGCGCGGATCGCCGAACTCACCGCGCGCCACGTCCCGTTCGTCCGGGCGACCGTGGTGCGCGCCCGCCGCCCGGCGAGCGCGCGCCCCGGCGACACCGCCGTGGTGCTGGAGGACGGCCGGATCGAGGGGTTCGTCGGCGGCGTCTGCGCGGAGGCCACGGTCCGCGCGCAGGCGCTGCGGACGCTGGCCAGCGGCGAGGCGCTGCTGCTGCGGATCTCCCCGCAGGCGGCGGACGAGGGCACCGGAGTGGAGCCCGAGGCGGAGGACGGAGCACTGAGCCTGCGCAACCCGTGCCTGTCGGGCGGGGAGCTGGAGATCTTCCTCGAACCCCGGCGTCCCGTCCCGCGCGTCCTGGTTCTGGGCGACACGCCCATCGCCCGGGCCCTGACCGGCTTCGGCCCCGCCCTCGGCTACGAGGTCGCGGGGCCGCCCGCGGGCGGGTTCACCGCGCAGTCGCGGGCCGGGGTCCACGCGGTCGTGGTGGCCTCGCACGGGCGTGACGAGGAGGCCGCGCTGACGGCGGCGGTGCGCGCGGGCGTGCCGTACGTGGGGCTGGTGGCCAGTCCCCGGCGCGGGGCGGCGGTGGTCGCCGGGCTGGACCTGACGCGGGAGCAGCGGGACGCGGTCCGTACGCCCGCGGGCCTGTGGATCGGCGCCCGTACGCCGGGCGAGATCGCGCTGTCCATCCTCGCCGAGGTGGTCGCCTCGGTACGGGGCGGGGACGAGGCGAACGTCGCACCCCCGGTGGGCGGGCCGCCCGCCGCGGGGGACCCCGCACCGCCCACCGCGCCGGACCCGGTCTGCGGGATGACGGTGG
Organism: Streptomyces sp. PA03-1a; assembly: GCF_033792805.1. NCBI lineage: Bacteria > Bacillati > Actinomycetota > Actinomycetes > Kitasatosporales > Streptomycetaceae > Streptomyces > Streptomyces sp. PA03-1a. Next base: position 31,036 of record NZ_JARAVO010000059.1, on the reverse strand, counting down.
CCGCCGTACCGGACACCCCGCACTCCGACGCCGGGGGCGAGCGCCGCTGGTTCTGCTGCGCGGGCTGCCGCACGGCGTTCGAGGCCGACCCCGCCCGCTACGCGGAGGCGCGGTGAGCACGTTCACGCAGGAGCGCGTCCCGGACCCCGCGGGTCTGCGCCGGGCGCTCGACGAGCGCGGCTACCTCGCGGACCCCGGGCTGGTCACCGCGTTGTTCCTGGCGCTGCGGCTGCCGCAGCCGCTGCTGCTGGAAGGAGAGGCCGGGGTCGGCAAGACAGAGGCGGCTAAGGCGCTCGCCGGTGTGCTGGGCGGCCCTCTGGTGCGGCTGCAGTGCTACGACGGCCTCGACGCGGCGGAAGCGCTGTACGAGTGGAACCACGCGCGCCAGCTGCTGGGCATCCGGCTCGCCGAGTCGCGCGGCGAACGGCTCGCCGAGGCCGACCTGTTCACGGAGGAGTACCTGCTGCGGCGCCCGGTGCTGACCGCGCTCACCCATCCCGGCCCGGAGCCCGCGGTGCTGCTGATCGACGAGATCGACCGGGCGGACGACGACTTCGAGGCCTTCCTGCTGGAGGTCCTCGCCGAGTCGGCCGTGACGATCCCGGAGTTCGGCACCGTCCGTGCCGTGGTGCCGCCCGTGGTGGTGCTCACCTCGAACCGCACCCGTGATCTGCACGACGCCCTCAAGCGGCGCTGCCTCTACCACTGGATCGACTACCCCGACCCCGAGCGCCTGGTGCGGATCGTCCGCCGCCGGGTGCCCGGGACCTCGGCGGAACTCGCGGAGGCGATCTCCGCGGCGGTGCGGCGGCTGCGCGGCCTGGAGATCCAGAAGGCCCCGGGCATCGCCGAGAGCATCGACTGGCTCGCGGCGCTCGCCCTGCTCGGCGTACGGCGCCTGGACGCCGAGGCCGCGGGGGCGACCCTGGGCACGCTGCTGAAGTACTGGGAGGACCAGGAACTGGTCCGGGACCGGGGCCTGGAGTGGCTCGTGGGCAGCGGCCGTGACGCCTGAGCCGGTGTCCGGGCCGGCACGGCCGCTGCCGCTGCCGCTGTTCGACACGGCGGAGTTCGGCGGCCGGCTCGGCGAGGCGCTGCGCCGCGCGGGCCTGCCGGTCACCCCCGAGCGGACGGTGTGCTTCCTGCGGTCGTTGCGGCTGGTGCCGCCGGTGGACCGGGAGGCCCTGTACTGGACGGCGCGGCTGGCCTTCGTGACCGACCGGGAACTCGTCGCGCCCTTCGAGCGGGTCTTCGAGGGTGTGTTCGGCGGGCTCGCGGGCCTAACCGCGGAGCGCGGCGACCGTACCGCCGCTCCCCCGGACGCCGCCGAGGACGCCGCGCGGGTGGCCCCGTCCCCCGGTGCCCGCACGGCACCGGGCCCGTCCCCCGCCGGGACGGGGCCGGCACGCACGGTGGCCGGCCCCCGCACCGGGGAGGAGGCGGACGGCCCTGCGGGGACGGTGGCGACACTGGGCAGCACCGCGGAGGTCGTCGCCCACAAGGACTTCGCCGCCCTGGACGCGGCGGAACTGGCCGCCCTGGACCGGCTGATGGAGCTGATCGTGCTGCGCACCCCGCTGCGCAGGACCCGGCGCCGCGACACCGACCCCCACGGCCCCCGGGTGGACCCGCGCCGCACGCTGCGCGCGATCCGCACGACGGGGCTGGAGCCCGTGCGCCTGGCCCGCTCGCGCCCCCGGCTGCGGCGCCGTCCGCTGGTGCTGCTCTGCGACGTCTCGGGCTCGATGGAGCCGTACGCCCGTGCCTACCTCAGGCTCTTCCCCCGCGCGGCGGCGGTCGGTGTGGCAGCCGAGGTCTTCGTCTTCGCCACGCGTCTGACCCGCCTCACCCCGGTGCTGCGCCGCTCGGGCCGGAGCGGGGTGGACGCGGCGCTGCGCCGGGCGGGGGCCGCCGCGTCGGACTGGTCGGGCGGCACCCGGATCGGGCACGCGCTGGCGGAGTTCAACGACCGCTTCGGCCGCCGCGGCATGGCACGCGGCGCGATCGTCGTGATCTTCTCCGACGGGTGGGAGGGCGAGGACCCGCGGGCGGTGGGGCGTGAGGCCGCCCGGCTGCGGCGGCTGGCGCACCGCGTCGTATGGGTCAACCCCCGCAAGGCGGCGCCGGGTTACCTTCCGCTCGCGGGCGGCATGGCGGCGGCACTCCCCCACTGCGACGAGTTCGTCAGCGGCCACACCTTCGCCGCGCTCGCCGAGGTGGCCGACGCGATCGGCGGAAGCGCGCGGGGAAAAGGAACCGGAAGGGAAAACGGAAGCACAAGCGGAAGGAGGCGAGGCCGACGGGAATGACGTCCCCGACGGCCCGGCCCCCTGCACTCTCCTTCGATTCCCGGGATTTCAGCCCCGGTATTCGCGGGAATCGCCGTACGGATCGCCTGGTCGCCACCGAATGCCTCGAAGTGCGCGGCGGGAGCCGGGACGTGATAACTCGCCGGCGCCGTGTGTTGCACGGCCTCGGGAGCCGGGCGGTTCTCGTGCGGGCGGGAGGTGAATTCCTCCCGCGGCGCCGCCCCCGCGTTCCCCACGACCTCGACGGGATTCACCAGGACGGCGAAGAGGACCAGCAGCACCTCGATGCCCAGGCCGATGATGAGCGGGGCGACGAGGGTGATCCCGGTGACGCCGTCCTCGCTCACGACCCCCGACACGCTCCGTACCGTGACGGCCGTCATGGCCGTGTAGTGCATGCCGCTGATGGCGATCGCCATCACCAGCGAGGCGCCCACAGTCGCGCGGGCCCGTCTCACGCGCAGGGTGAACCAGAGCGCCACGGTGGCGGCCGCCACCGCGATGACCACCGAGAGCACCACGAGCGTGGTCGTGTAGGCGAAGGTGCCCGGGAAGCGCAGGGCCGCCATGCCCAGGTAGTGCATCGCGGCGGCGGCGACCCCCGCGCCGGCTCCCCCGGCGAGCAGCCCGCCCCAGGACCGCTTCAGCCCGGCGACCAGCATGCCGACGCCCACGATCACGATCGCGACGACCAGGCTGAGGGCGGTCAGGGGCACGTCGTAACGGAGTTCGACGCCGTCGACGGAGAAGCCGAGCATGGCGATGAAGTGCATGCCCCAGATGCCCGACCCGAGGGTCAGCGCCCCGGCGGCCAGCCACGCCCAGCCCTTGGCGAGCCCCCGCGCATGGAAGCGGGCCGCACAGGCGAGCCCGAGGCCAGAGCCCAAGGCCGCCATCACGTAGGCGAGCACGGGATAGAAGGCGTGCGAATACAGATGTTGTTGGTGCCCCACTGATGAACTCCCCACCGGCACAGACGGCGAGCACAACGGCCGCGGACCCGGCCGGCATCTTTGCCTGCCGTCCCCTCCGGCGCGCGCCGTCGACAATGCGGCACCGGGCGATCCCGCAGCGAACGATTGCCGTTCCCAGACACACTGACAGGCGGGACCGGCCCGCCGGCCCCCACCCGGACGACCGATTCTTGAACCTTATACCAACTTCTCCGCGACGCCACGTGTCGACGGAAACGGAAACAGCAAGTTCCCGTCCGGATAATTCTCACCACCGTGAATTCCCGTCAACCCGGCGGCTGGACGGAGGCATTGGGCGGCTTTCCGGGACGGCGGGCCGCTCGGCCCGTTCTTTCGCAGGGCTGATTCAAAGTCGTGGTGTTGCGTTGCTGGTCAGGCGATTACCAGGAGCCACAGTGGGCGGGTGGGGGCGCTTACTGTAGGAGACCTCTCGGACGCCGGCGGCGATGTTGCGGTGCCCAGCTTGACGGAAGGGGGCGTTAAACCGGACTGCGGCTGAGCCCCTGCAACCCCGTCACCCCAACCTTTCGACGTCAGCGGCAAGGCACACCAATATGACCCAAAAGGGCCCCACCGGACGCAAGTCCGATGAGGCCCTTTACCCGACTACTTCAAGCTCTCCCAATCAATCTCCGGGTCTTCCTCAAAATCCATTATGGGAGGCCTGTCATAGCGTTGGCCATTCATTTCGCCGGGAACCCAATTGATACACTCCGGGCGCTCACCTGTGCCTTTCCGGCAGAACTCCTCCACCGCGGCACGCACCTGGGTGATCGGAAGCGTACTGGCCGGGTCATGGAACAGTGGATAGCCAGGATCCGATACCACTCGCGGATCGAAATCCGGTGGATCAGGATTATCGGACACCCAAACAGAGTCGTAGATCCCACCCTTTTTCGGGCTCTTGTCATTGACGAACCAAACCAGACTTCCGTAGCCGGTCCGATGGTTGACTGCGAGGCGCAGGTGATTATCTGCCACGCGGTTCTCGTCGCTGTGTCGCTCGCCGGCGAAGGAGAACCAGGCGTCATCACCTGGAGAGTAGCTGCGGCCCCCTTCAACCTCCGAATGCAGCCCACTCATGACCTCCTGGATGACCTGCGAAATTTCATCCCAGGCCTCTGCGTAACGCCACCCACCGTTGTAAACGACACTGAGAATCATGGTTGCACACCTCACTTAGCCACTGGTGGTCCTACCCCGTGCAGCGGGATATTTCGCAGGATACCCGCCGCATCCTTGTACCAGACCATCAGGGTGGACCCCTTGGGCAGGATGGCAGGAACTGCAGCTCTGCATGCGTAGTCGGCGACCTCTGGTATGCACGGGCCCCTCTGATGGTTGATCACGACGTCGAGATTCTTCACGCCCGCATTGCGCATACTCCAGGCAAGTTTGGTCTCAACATGACTGGCAACCTCGTACTTACCGTTAGACGGGGTATCGATATCCGGAGACTCATTGAGGAACTTTTCTATCGTCGTATTTCGAAGACTTGCTGCTCCGGAAGGGATCACCAACCTTCTCCGCGCGGCCGTCTTCTCCAAATTTGATGACCTGTCCGATAGTCTTCGGCTTTTGCTCTGTCCGCACCGGAAGCAGGGACGTTTCAGAGTCGCGGTGATCATGTAGGCCTGCTGGTCAGGGGATGTTCGGCAGGTCCAGCGGCCGGTTAAAAGGGTCGTAGGAGGCGTGGCGGAGGCCGGCGGCGATGTTGCGGTGTCCGGCGGCGCGGAGCGCGTTGATCGCCAGATTGCGCAAAGTGGCCATATTCTCGGGCCGTCCGCGACGCCGACGCGGATCGGGCAGCACCCGCAGCCGCTCCACCAGCGAGAGCCCGGCCACGCCCTCCAGAGCAGGCGACTTGACGAGACAGACGGTGGCAGACTGACGGCACATCGAAGCTCCGGTGGATCAGGGCGACTTGGGAAGGTCACCCCGTTCAACCGGAGCTTCGTTGCGTACGTGACGGGCCGGCCGAACGGCTCTAACCTGCGGACTCACGTGATCACCAGGACTTTGAAACGCCCCTGCGTTCTTTCGGCACCGGTCGGCGGCACCACGCGTATCGCCACCGGTGGCGGGGCGTCGGCGTCTACCCTGTGGGTCATGCACCAGCCCCGACGGCGCGACCGGCGTCCGGCCCGCCCTGCGAGGCCGGGGTCCGGCGAGCGCCGGGTCGCGCCCGTGGAGTTGGCGGGGGCCGGTGTCGTGGTCGTCGGCCTCTTCTCCGCGAAGGAGAAGGACTTCGCTGCGCTCATGGATGGCGCGGCCGTGGAACTGGCGGCGCGCGGTGCCCGGGTCGTCGGGCGGATCGTCCAGCGGCGCGGTGTCTCGGACGGCGGGGTCACGAAGATGGCCCTGCCCTATTCCTCACGGACCCTGCTGAGCCACGGGAAGATCCGTGAGGCAGCCGCGGTCTGCGAAGCGGCCGATGCCGACGCGGCGGTCTTCGTCGCCCCTCTGACCGAGCGCCAGCGGCGCGTGCTGACGGGGATGCTCGGCTGTCCCGCCGTGAGCCTCTCCGAGGTCCTCGCCACGGGCCGGCACCGCCCGCCCGGCTCGTCCACGGCGTGACGCGGCGCTGCCGGACGACACGGCCTACGGCCGCGCGCGGTGCCGGAAGGTGCTCGCGTACCCGCGGGCGAGGGTGAGCAGGGCTGGACCCAGCGGACGCGAGGCGGGTCGCCGGGCGAGCGTCGCGCCGGCGCGCTCCGCGCTGCGCAACCGGTGCCCCTGGAGTGCGATGAGGGCACTGACCATGGGACGGTTGGGCTCCGGGACGAGGTCCACGAGCCCGCGGGCGCCGGCGAAGCCGGACCGCACCAGGCCGGCCTGGTCACGGACGAGCGCGGCCACCGACGCCGGGTCGGGGTCCCGGGCCAGGGCCGCCCGGCTCAGGCCGTGGCGGGCCAGGGCGTCCTCGGGAACGCCCAGCCGCCCGTCCGCGAGGTCCTCGGCCATGTCCTCCAGGAAGTCCAGGCGCTGGGCGGCCTCGATGAAGGTGCGGCAGGCGGCACGGTAGCCGTCGAAGCCGGTGGGCGGCGCGAGCAGTCCCGCGACGAGGAGGAAGGCGGGCAGCGCGTACGCGTCGACGTAGGCCTGGAAGTCGGCCTCGGTGGCGAGGCCGCGCCACTCGGCGTCGGCGGGGGCGGCGACGAGGTAGTCCGCGACGATGCCGCGGAGCGCCGGCCGCCGGGTGACGGTGTGGGCGAGAGCACGCGTCAGCGGGTCCCCCGGATCACCCGCGAGGGCCGCGCGGACCTGCGCCTCCCACGCGGCGAAGGCGCCGCGGCCGTCCGGACCGCGGTCCAGCAGGTTGTCGCTGTGGTGCATGAAGGCGGTGGCCGCGAGGGCGTCGGGGACGAGCGGCGCCGGCAGCAGCAGCCGCACGGCGGCGTACGAGGCCCGGTCGAAGCGCGCCACCAGGCGGCGTTGGGCGGTGTACGCCGCGCGCAGGGCGGGGTCGGTGATGCCGGCCCGGTCGAGGGTCTTCCGCCACCTGCTCATCGCTGCGCCGCTCCCGTCGTCCGCCGGCCGGACGTCAGCCGTGTCGCCACCCGATGATCACCCAAACGCAGAAAAACCCGCAAACTCACTGGCGTGATCCGGTCGAACCATCGCCGACCTGCGTCACCTCACTTCCGGAAGCGGGCAGAAACGGGCGTACTCCGCCCTTGTACGGGCTGACCGCACCGCTCCCCCCGGCGGTATAAATCTCGGACGGGCGGAAACGGGCGGCCGATGCCCGAACGGCCATGACGGAACCGGGACCAGGGAGGTGCGGCCATGCGCGGCGACGAACGGCAGCACAGGATCCTGGCCCTGGTGCGGCAGGCCGGACGGGTGGAGGTCACCGCACTGGCCGCGGACTTCAAGGTGGCACCGGAGACGATCCGCCGTGACCTCAGCGAGCTGGAGCGGCGCGGACTGGTCCGCCGGACCCACGGCGGGGCGTACCCGGTGGAGAGCGCCGGCTTCGAGACGGACCTGGCCCGCCGCGAGACCCACCAGGTGGAGGGCAAGCGCCGGATCGCCGCGGCGGGGGTGAAGCTGCTCGGCGAGGCGGAGACCGTCTTCATCGACGAGGGCTACACCCAGCAGTTGCTGGCGGCGCTGCTCCCCACCGACCGCCCGCTGACCGTGGTGACCGCCTCGCTGCCGACCGCGGCGGCGGTCGCCCAGTCCCCCGAGACCACCGTGCTGCTGCTCGGGGGCCGCGTACGTGGCCGCACCCTGGCCACCGTCGGCTCCTGGGCCACCCAGATGCTGTCCTCCTTCGTCATCGACCTGGCGATCATGGGGGCCAACGGCATATCCCGCGACTTCGGCCTGACCACCCCCGATCCCGTCGTCGCGGACGTCAAGGCGCAGGCGGTGCGCTCCGCGCGGCGTCGCGTCCTGGTCGGGATCCACACCAAGTTCGGCGCCTCGAGCTTCTGCCGGTTCGCGGAGATCGGCGACTTCGAGACGATCGTCACCGACACGGGCCTGCCGGCCCCCGAGGCCCACCGCTACTCGCTGCTCGGCCCCAACGTGATGCGCGTCTGATCCACCGCACCTCCCCCTCCACCCTGCGCGCGAGCCGCCGCAGGTCGCCCCGGCACACCCCGACGCGCCCCGGGCCGCGGGCCCGATGCCGGGATCCCCCTCATAGGAAGGCCTCCCCATGCCCAGGACCGACACCGACCGCGCAAGGGCGCCACGGCGCCGCGCCGCCGTCCGGCTGACCGCACTCGGGGCCTGCACGGCCCTGCTCGCCACCGGCTGCGCCGGCGCGGGTGGCGGCGGAGGGGACGGCGAGGGCGACGGCGCCTCCGTGAACGTCCTCATGGTCAACAACCCTCAGATGCTGGACCTGCAGAAGCTGACCGCGTCGGACTTCACCAAGAGCACCGGCATCAAGGTCAACTTCACGGTGCTGCCCGAGAACGACGTCCGCGACAAGATCAGCCAGGAGTTCTCCAGCCAGGCCGGCACCTACGACGTCGCGTCCATCAGCAACTACGAGGCGCCGATCTACGGCAAGAACGGCTGGCTGGCCCCGCTGGACGACACCGTCGCCAAGGACCCGGACTTCGACCAGGCGGACATCCTGCCGTCGATGAGGGAGAGCCTGACCGGCGCCGACGGCAAGCTGTACGCGGAGCCGTTCTACGGCGAGTCGTCGTTCCTGATGTACCGCAAGGACGTGTTCGAGGCGAAGGGCCTCACCATGCCCGACCGCCCCACCTGGCAGCAGGTCGCCGGCCTCGCGGCGAAGGCCGACGGCGCCGAGCCCGGCATGAAGGGCATCTGCCTGCGCGGGCTGCCCGGCTGGGGCGAGGTGATGGCTCCGCTGACCACCGTCGTCAACACCTTCGGCGGCACCTGGTTCAGCGAGGACTGGCAGGCCCAGGTGAACGCGCCCGCCTTCAAGGAGGCGACGAAGTTCTACGTCGACCTGGTCCGCGAGCACGGTGAGGCGGGCGCGCCGCAGGCCGGTTTCGCCGAGTGCCTGGGCGCCTTCCAGCAGGGCAAGACCGCCATGTGGTACGACGCCACCTCGGCGGCCGGGATCCTCGACAGTGCCGGCTCCCCCGTCGCCGGCAAGGTCGGCTACGCCCCGGCGCCCGTGGTGAGGACCGACAGCTCCGGCTGGCTGTACACCTGGGCGTGGGGCATCCAGAAGGCGAGCAAGCACCAGGACGACGCGGCGAAGTTCGTGGCCTGGGCGTCCGGCAAGGGGTACGAGGAACTCGTCGGCGAGAAGCTCGGCTGGGCCCGCGTCCCGGCGGGCAAGCGCACCTCCACGTACGCGAACGCGGACTACCTGAAGGTGGCGGGCCCCTTCGCCAAGGCCACCGAGGAGGCCATCGCCGGGGCCGACCCGCGCGACCCGGGCGTCCAGCCGCGGCCGACGCTCGGCATCCAGTTCGTCGACATCCCCGAGTTCCCCGACCTCGGCACCAAGGTCTCGCAGGAGATCGCCTCCGCGATCGCCGGGCGCACCTCGGTGGACGCGGCGCTGGACAAGGCCCAGCAACTCGCGGAGAAGGTCGCCGCCCAGTACCGGAACGGGTGATTCGGCCATGACCGGTACGTCGAGCGCCGTCACGGAAGGGGTGCGCGACCGGGCACCGGTCCGGGCGGTGGCCGCCCGGACCGCGGGCCCCGGCCGGGCCGCCGCGTGGGCCCGGCGCGCGCCCCTGATGCCGGCGCTGGTGTTCATGGTGGCCGTCACCCAGCTGCCCTTCGTGGCCACGCTGGTGATCTCCTTCATGGACTGGAACGCCCTCTACCCCGACCGGCGCGGCTTCACCGGACTGACCAACTACGCCGACGTGTTCGGCGACGCCGACCTGCGGGCGTCCGTCCTGACCACCGTCTGGCTCACGGCCGGCGTCGTCCTGGTCAGCCTCGTGCTGGGACTGGGCCTGGCGCTGCTGCTGGACCGGCGGTTCCGCGGCCGCGGGCTGGTGCGGACCCTGCTGATCGCGCCGTTCCTCCTGGTTCCGGTCGCCTCGGCGCTGCTGTGGAAGCACGCCCTCTACAACCCCGAGTACGGGCTGTTCAACGGCGCCCTGACCTGGCTGTGGCAGCTGTTCGGCAGCGGACGCCCGCCGCAGCCGGACTGGATCACCTCGATGCCGCTCGGGGCGATCGGGGCCTCGCTGGTGTGGCAGTGGACCCCGTTCATGATGCTGATCCTGCTCGCCGGACTGCAGAGCCGCTCCACGGAGGCCGTGGAGGCGGCCCGGGTGGACGGCGCGAACGCCTGGCAGGTCTTCCGCTTCCTGACCCTGCCCCACCTGCGGCGCTACCTCGAACTGGCCGCGCTGCTGGGCTCGGTCTACGTCGTGCAGAACTTCGACGCGGTCTTCACCCTCACCTCGGGCGGCCTGGGCACCGCCAACCTGCCGTACACGATCTACGAGTCCTTCTACAAGGCGCACGACTACGGCCGGGCCTCGGCGGCCGGCGTGGTCGTGGTCGCCGGGACCATCGTCGTCGCCACCCTCGCGCTGCGCCTGGTGTCGACGCTGCTGAAGGAGGAGTCCTCATGAGCGCCGTGGCCGCGCCCGGTGCGCGCAGGCGTCGTTCCGCCTCCCTGTGGGGGCTGGTCGCCTGGGCCGCCGCCCTGCTGTTCGTCGCGCCGATCGCGTGGATGGTGCTGACCTCGCTGCACAGCGAGACGGACGCCGCCACCAACCCGCCCTCCCTCGGCGCCGGGCTCACCCTCGACGGCTACCGGGAGTTCTTCGGCGCCGCCACAGGCGCCAGCCCGTGGCCCGCCCTGGTCAACTCCCTGACGGCGAGCCTGGTCTCCACCCTCCTGGTGCTGGCACTGGCGATACCCGCCGCGTACGCGCTGTCGATCCGTCCCGTCCGCAAGTGGTCCGACGTGCTGTTCTTCTTCCTGTCCACGAAGATGCTGCCCGCGGTGGCCGGGCTGCTGCCGGTCTACCTCGTGGCGCAGAACCTCGGGCTGCTGGACAACGTCTGGCTGATGGTCCTGCTCTACACCTCGATGAACCTGCCGATCGCGGTCTGGATGATGCGGTCCTTCCTCGCCGAGATCCCGGTGGCGATCCTCGAGGCCGCCGCGATCGACGGCGCAGGACTGCCGGCCGTCTTCCGCCGCATCGTCATCCCCGTCTCCGCCCCCGGCATCGCCGCCACCTCGCTGATCTGCTTCATCTTCAGCTGGAACGAGATGCTCTTCGCCCGGGTGCTCACCGGTGTCCGTTCGGTGACCGCGCCGGTCTTCCTCACCTCCTTCGTCACCAGTCAGGGGCTCTTCCTCGCCAAGGTCTGCGCCGCGGCCGTCGTGGTGTCCCTGCCCGTCCTCGTCGCCGGATTCGCCGCCCAGGACCGGCTGGTCCAGGGCCTGTCACTGGGAGCCGTCAAGTGAAGGCAGTCGTCATCGCCGAGCCCGGGAAGATCGAGCTCGCCACCGTCGAGGACCCCGCCCCCGGTCCTCGGGACGTGGTGGTCGCGGTCGCGGCCTGCGGCCTGTGCGGAACGGATCTGCACATCCTGCAGGGCGAGTTCGCGCCGACGCTGCCGATCGTGCCGGGACACGAGTTCGCCGGCGAGGTGGTCGCGGTCGGTTCGGCCGTCACGGAGGTGGCGGTCGGCGCCCGGGTCGCCGTCGACCCCTCGCTGCACTGCGGCGAGTGCCACTACTGCCGCCTGGGCCGCGGCAACCTGTGCGAGCGGTGGGCCGCGATCGGGGTCACCGAGCCGGGCGGCGCCGCCGAGTTCGCCGTCGCACCGGTCGCCAACTGCGTGGTCCTGCCCGACCACGTGGCGACCGCCGACGCCGCGCTGATCGAGCCGCTGTCGTGCGCCGTGCGCGGCTACGACGTGCTGCGCAGCCGGCTCGGCGCCCATGTGCTGATCTACGGCTCGGGAACGATGGGCCTGATGATGCTGGAGCTCGCCAAGCGCACGGGGGCGGCGAGCGTGGACGTCGTCGACGTCAACCCCGAACGGCTCGCCACCGCGCGGCTGCTGGGCTGCGACCGCACGGCCGGCTCGGCTCAGGAGATCGCCCGCCCGCGCGGCTGGGAGGTCGTCGTGGACGCCACCGGCAACGCCGCCGCGATCCAGGACGGGCTGCAACGGGTCGGCAGGGGCGGCACCTTCCTGCAGTTCGGGGTCGCCGACTACGCCGCCCGCGCGGTCATCGAGCCGTACCGGATCTACAACGAGGAGATCACCATCACGGGCTCCATGGCGGTCCTGCACAGCTTCGAGCGCGCCGCTGAGCTCTTCGCCGCCGGGGTGCTGGACCCCGGGGTGTTCATCAGCGACCGCTTCCCGCTCACCGACTACCCCCACGCCATCGAGCGCTTCGCGGCGGGGGTCGGCCGCAAGATCCTGGTGCGGCCGTGACCGCGCCCGCCACGCTGGTCGCCGGCGAGGCGCTGACCGACGTGGTCGTGGGACCCGACGGGACGCGGCAGGCCCACCCGGGCGGCAGCCCGGCCAACACCGCGCTCGGCCTGGCCCGGCTCGGGCACCCGGTCACCCTGGCCACGCGCATCGGCCGGGACGCGCACGGCGACGCGCTGGTCGAACGGCTGGTGGAGGGGAGCGTCGCGCTGCTGCCGGGGTCGGTCGTGGACGCCCCGACGTCCACGGCCAGGGCCGAGCTCGACGGGAGCGGCAGCGCCGCGTACCGGTTCGACATCACCTGGGACCTGCCCCCGGTCGGGCCGCTCGGCGTGCCGGGGCACCTCCACACCGGTTCGATCGCCACCGCGCTGGAGCCGGGTGCGGGGCGGCTGCTCGCCCTGGTCGCGGCGGTCCGGCGGCGTGGGCATACCGTCTCGTACGACCCGAACCTCAGGCTCGCGCTGCTCGGTCCGCCCGAGACCGAACGGCCGCGCGTCGAACGGCTGGTGGCGCTCGCCGACGTGGTGAAGGCCAGCGAGGAGGACCTCGGGTGGCTCCACCCCGGTCGGGATCCGGGCGACGTCGCCGCCGACTGGGCGCGCCGCGGTCCCCGCCTGGTCGTCCTCACCCGGGGCGCGGGAGGTGCCGAGGCCCACTGGGCACCGGGGGGACGGCACCGTGTTCCCGCCCACCGGGTGGAGGTCGTCGACACGATCGGCGCCGGTGACGCCTTCATGGCGGGTCTGCTCGCCGGTCTCCTCTCCGCCGGGCTGCTCGGCGGGGCGGCGGCCCGGGGGCGGCTGTCCGCGGCCGCGGACGGCGGTCCCGTGCCGCTCGCGGTGGCCGACGCCCTGGAACTCGCCGCGCGGGTCGCGGCTCTGACCTGCGGGCGGGCGGGAGCGGACCCTCCGTTCCTGGCGGAGGTGACACCCGTCGTGTGATGATCCCGCGGACGGCACTCCCACGCACGAGGGGCGGTACGCCGATGTGGCCGCGGGTCGACGGAATGCGCTCCATGGAGCTCGGCACGCCCGACGCGCTGCGCGACGAGCTGAACTCCCTGGTCCTGGCGGGCAGGAAGACCGCGACGACCGGACTGCTGTCCGAGTACGTCGAGGAGTCCGAGGGGCTGGAGTTCGTCGGCGAGCGGCTGGCCCTGCTGGACCGCGAGAGCCGCTGCGTGGGCGTCATCGAGATCACCGGCGTGGAGGTGACGTCGTTCGCGGACGTGACGTGGGAGCACGCCGCCGCCGAGGGTGAGGGGGACGCCTCCCTCACCGACTGGCGGGCCGGGCACCGCCGTTTCTGGGAACGCGCGGGCACCCCCGTCGAGGACGCGACGTCCGTGGTGTGCCTGGCGTTCCGGCTCGTGACGGCGGGAGGCTGACCGTGCGGCTCCGCATCGAGGCACGCGACCTGCCCGGCCGCGGCTTCGGCGACCACGCCGGCGTCCACGTCGCCGTGCAGCGCCGCGCCCGTCCCTCGGAACTCCTGGACCTGCGGCCGGGGGACGCCGCGGCGGCGACGTGGGACCTCGACTGCCGGGTCCGTGAGACCCCTGACGGCGTCGACGTCACGGGCCCCTACGTCCAGGGCGGCCCCGGCGCCCGTTTCGTCTACCTGTCCTGGGGCACGGTGGCCGGTGACGGCGGCTTCACGATGTTCCGCCGCGCCAAGCTGATGCTCGACGGCGTCGGGACCGGGACGCTCCGCGAGGCCACACGCTCCGGGATGCTCGTCGGGCGGCTGGGCCTCACCGACGCCAGGGGCGGCCCGCTGTGCGCCGCCGTGCGGCCGCCGCTCATCTCGTGGTCGGCGCAGGCGCCTGACGCGAGGGGCTGAGGAGGACGCGCGAACGGGACCGCCACCCCACCGGTGGGCGCGCCCACGGTCCGCACGACCGCTTCCGCCTTCCCACCGGCGCCGGGCAGTGGTCCCGTTCCGTCACAGGGGGGCTCGGGTCCCTCAGTCCTCGCCCCTGACGATGTTCCATTCCTTGCCGCTGTCGGGCTCCCGCTGCGGCGGATTGCCCCGGCCTTCCTTCACGACAGCAGGCCGGCAGGTGCGTATCTGCTGGTCGCGGGGGATGCGGGTGCTGGTCGGGTGGCCGTTGCGTGTGTCCACGGCTGGGCGCCTCCTCAGGTCTTCTCGACACCGCATACCCGTTCGAACGTGATTTACACCACATAACATTCCCGATCAGGGCATGTCTCTCGGGGACACCCGGCGGGCGCCCGGCGGCCGTCGCGCTGCGCGATGGCCGCGGCACCGACCGTGTCCGCTGCCACGCGGGCGGTCCGTGGGCCGTCGGAATGCGGCTGCCCCGGGCCACGCGGTGGAAACCGCCCCGGGCACCCGTGTTCAGCGGGTGGGGTGCCACTCGGCGAGCAGGACGGTGGCGTCGTCGTCGAGACGGCCGTGCCGGTGCGCCAGGATGGCGTGGACGAGCCGCCGCAGGACCTCCGGGGCGGGGTCGCCGAGCGCGGTGGCGTGCACGACGTACTCGGTGAGGCGCCGCTCGCCGAACTCGTCGCCGCCCTCGGTGCGGGACTCGGTCACGCCGTCGGTGTGGACCAGGACCCGGTCACCGGGTTGCAGCCGTGTGGAGTGGACGGAGCGCGGGCGTCCGCCGCACTCCGGACCGAGGCCGAGCGGCAGGTCCGCGTCGCGCTCCAGGGCGCCGTTGACCACGTGCCGGGCGCGGATCAGCCGTGGCACGGGGTGCCCGCAGTTCGCCCACGCGAACTGGCCACTGCGGACGTCGAGGTCGGCGAAGACCGCGGTCGCGAACCGGTCCGGGATCCACTCGGCCAGGGTCTCGTCCACGGACTTGACGATCTCGCCCAGGTCGGCGCCGGCGCGCCCGGCAGCCGGCCAGCGCCACGGCCGCCACGAGCCCCGAAGCGAGGTCGTGGCCCATCGCGTCGACCACCGTCAGGTGCAGGTGGTCCCCCTGGAGGCTTTGGTCGAAGGCGTCGCCGCCGATCTCGTACGCGGGCTCCAGCACGGCGCTGGAGGTCACCTCGGTCGTGCCGAGGGTCCGCGGCGGCAGGAAGGCCCACACCAGCTCCGCGGCGGCGCTCATCGGGCGGCTGCGGACGAGCCGCAGCATGTCGTCGCCCGCCCCCGCACCGGAGACGATCGCCAGGCCCGTCACGTCGGCGAGCGCGCGGCAGCGGGCGAGCAGTTCGGGGTCGATCCGGTGGGCGGTGACCTCCATGACGCCGATCCGCTCCACGCCGTCCACGAGGGGGAGCCACATCGTGACCCGGTCGTCCCGCTCGCTCAGGCGCAGTGAGACCGTCCGGTAGGCGGCGCCCGCGGGCGTGCCGTCGACGGCCACGGCGCGGCGCGCACCGCAGGCCGGGCCGCCCGGCAGCGGGACGAGCCGGGACTGCTGGACGTCGGCGAGGAGGACCGTCACGTCGTCCAGGCCCACCTCGTGGGCGGCACGTGCGACAGCGGCGCCCCACTCCTCCGGGGCGACCTTGTGCGAGCGCTGCAGGAGCCCGCTCAGCAGGGTGCCGAAGCCGGTGTCGTCCACCGTCACCATCACCTGTCGGTGCGCCGTCCCCGGCCGCGGGCCGGGACGTGGGGCACCTGCCCCGGACACCTCGCCCGAAACATCGCACCGCTCCTGACCTGCAAATGCGTCCAGTCACGCGATGCCGCGGCGACGCGGGCATCCCCGGATCGCCTACAGGCGCCGGTTCCGCAGAACGTCATATTCCAGCAAATCGAGTGCCAATACGGGCGTGCCGCACCTTAACCGGCACCGCGAGGCCCGACGCTTCTCGTGTCCCACCCGTGCGGGTGCCCACGGCACCCGCGGAGACAGGAGTCGATCCATGCGCGTTTCCCGTTTCGTGGCCGCGGTCGGTGTGGCCGTGGCCGTCGTCCTGGGCGGTGCGGCGGGCGCCGGCGCCGTCACGCCGGAGTCCGTCCGCGCCCACGGCACGCACGCCACGCACGGTGACCACGGGCGCGGCCACCACGGCCACCACAGCCACCACGGCAAGCGTCATCACCACCGCTGGCACGGGCACCGGACGCACCGTCACCACCACGTCGTCAACCACCACCGCCGCTGACCTCGGCCCGATCCGCACGGAAACGCCCCGGGGGCGCCGCTCCGCGAACGCGGAGGGCGCCCCCGGGCGCGTGCGGGGCCGGCGGGCTCAGGCGGTCTGGGCGCTGCGCAGCGCGGCGTACGGGCCGCCTGCGCGGAGCAGTTGCTCGTGCGAGCCCACCTCCGTGATCCTTCCGCCGTCCATGACGACGATGCGGTCGGCGTTGCGGATGGTGGACAGCCGGTGGGCCACCACGAAGACGGTGCGGTTGCGCACCAGGCGTTCCAGCGCCTGCTGGACGAGGGCCTCGGAGCGGGAGTCGAGGGCGGAGGTCGCCTCGTCCAGCACCAGCACACGGGGGTCGCGGATCAGCGCGCGGGCGATGGCCAGGCGCTGCTTCTGGCCGCCGGACAGCCGGGCTCCCCGCTCGCCGACGACCGTGGCGAGACCGGCCGGCAGCCGCTCCACGAACTCCAGGGCGTTGGCGGCCCGCAGGGCCTCCCGTACCGCCTCCTCGGGGACGCCCGGCATGCCGTACGCGACGTTCTCCCGGATGGTCCCCTCGAAGAGGATGGACTCCTGCGGCACGACGGACACGAAGCGGCGGTAGCTGCGCAGGTCCAGGGTCTCCATGTCCGCCCCGTCCAGCAGGATCCGGCCCTCGGTGGGGCGCAGGAAGCCGATGACGAGGTTGAGGACGGTCGACTTGCCGGCCCCCGAGGCGCCCACCAGCGCGATGGTCTCGCCCGGGCGGACGGTGAGGGAGAAGTCGCGCACCGAGTGGTCGGCGGCGTCGTCGTAGGTGAATCCGACGCCTTGGAAGTCCACCCGCCCGCGGACGGCGGCCACCTCGGACTTGCCCGCGTTCTGCTCGAGGTCGGGCGCCTGCAGCACCTCGCCGACCGAGCGCACCGACTCCAGTCCCTTGCTCACCACGGGGGTGAGGCTGAGCAGGGTGGTCACGGCTGCGGTGAGGGCGGAGAAGTAGGTGGTCAGCATGACGACGTCGCCTGGGGTGACACCGAGCCAGCCGTGGTACGCGGCGAGCGCGGAGCCGAGCAGGCAGCAGGTGCCCAGGACGTTGAGGACGATCCAGGCGAGGGAGCCGAAGCGGCCGTTGAGCCGGTCCAGACGCAGCCCCGCGGTGAGGACCTGGCTGAGCGTGCCGTCCACGCGGCGCAGCGCGGTGGACTCCAGGCCGTGCGCGCGCGTGATGGGGATGAGTGTGGTCATCTCGGTGACCCGCGAGGAGAGTTGCTCGACCTCCTGGCGGAACGATTCGTTGGACTCGCGCAGCCGCCCCCGCAGCCACATCACCAGCGCGGACGTCGCGGGCACGACGACCAGGAAGACCGGCAGGAAGGACGGTGCCTGCACGGCGATGACCACCAGCGCGCCCAGCAGCGTGGCGAGCGCGGACAGGCCCATGTCGCCGGTCTGCTGGACCGCCTGCTCGATGGCCTCGACGTCCCGGATGACCTTGGTCTGCAGGACCGCGGAGTTGACCTTCGCGTGGTAGCCGATGGAGAGCTGCTGCATGCGCTGGCACAACGCGGAGCGCAGCCGGGTGCCGGTGCGGCGGGCGCTGCCGTACCAGCAGCGCACGTAGAGCAGGTGGAAGGGGTAGTTGAGGACCAGCATCAGCAGCAGCACGCCGGTGCCGAGCAGCATGCCCGACAGCGGCCGGTGCTGCACGATGACGTCGATGATCTGCGCGGTGACCAGCGGGGTCAGCCAGATCGGGGTGTGCTTGACCATGAACGCCAGCACGGCCAGGGCCAGTCGGCCGCGGTCGTGCCGGAAGAGGTAGGCGAGGGTGCGGATCGGGTGCTCACCGCGGTAGCGGTGGTCGAGCGGGCCGTGCGGCGACGCCATGCGGGGACTCCGGGTGCACGAGGGCGCGGGGTGATGAGACGGCACTGGCTCATCGTCCGGTCACCGCGGAATCCTAGGCTGTGAGCGCTCCCAGGGACACCGTCAGGGGGGCGCTGACGGGTCCCGGCCGACTGGGGGGCCGGTCCGGGGGCAGACGGTGGGGGAAGGGGCGGCACGAGGGCGCGCCCCCGGACCACTGGGAGGGACGATGCTGGCCATCGTTGCGGCCGTCGTCTTCGCGGTCGCGTTCATCATCAACGCCACCGGGACGGCGACGGAGGCCGTGTTCACGCCGACGAGCCTGCTGCTGGTCGGGCTGACGCTGCTCGCCGCGCACCTCGGCGGGGTCGGCTCGGGCGCGGGCGCCCGCTGGTCGGGGTACCGCCGGCGGCGGCGCTGAGCCCTCCGGGGAGGGGGACGACCATGACGTACCGCCGAGATGACGCGCCCGAAGGCGCGGCACGGCACCGCCCGGGCTTCAGCAGTCCGGGGTTCTCCACCTCGGCCGACGGCCCCGGCCCGGGCACCGTCCCCGGCACCGGGGACGGGGTCGGGGACGGAGACGGCGGAGCCGTACCGCCGCCCCCGCCGATCCCGGAGTACGAGGTCCCGGAGCCGGAGGTCGGGGTCGTCGCGGAGCCCGGTTTCGAGTCGCCGGGTTTCGAGTCGCCCGGGTACTCCAGTCCGGACTTCGCCAGTCCGGACTTCACCGGCCCCGGTCCGCTGGGCGGCGCGGACCCGGACGGCCAGGGGTCATGACGCGGGCGGCTCCGCGGCCGCCGTCGCCGGCGGGGCCGTGACCTCCATCCGGGCCCGGCTCTCGGCGATGAGCTGCCGGACGTTCCGCTCGACCTCCTCGGGGTCGAGGCCCAGGGCCCGGCCTATGTGCGCGGTCCAGACCTCGGAGCGCACGTTCGTCTCGAAGGCGAGGTCGGCGCGGATGTTGTCACGGGCGGCCTGGCGGTTCTGACTGACCATGACGAAGGTGGAGAGGAAGATCGCCTCCAGGCTGACGATCATGGTGAGCAGCCCGAAGGGGTACGGGTCGAAGACCGCGCCCGGCCCCGCGAGCCCCTGGTTGAGCAGGATCCAGACCGCGAACCAGACGATGTGGACGTAGACGAAGGCCATCGAGCCGGCGAAGGCGGTGATCGCGTCCGCGACCCGGTCCTGGGCACCCCTCCCGCGGGCGAAGACGACCCGTTCGTGCGGGGAGCGGACGAGCGGGCGCGGCGGCGAGGGGACGGCGGGGCCGTCGGAGGGGGAACTCATGGCCCTCATCCTGCCCCCGGCGCTCCACGGCACCGGCACCGGGAACCGGCGGGGGAAGAAACCGCACCCTTCCCGTGTTGGCATGGGCGGATCAAGAACCGCCCGAAAGGAGGCGAACCGGTGAAGGTACGTGCCTCGCTGCGCTCCCTCAAGAACGCCCCCGGCTCGCAGATCGTCCGCCGTCGCGGCCGCGTCTACGTGATCAACAAGAGGGACCCCCGCTTCAAGGCCCGCCAGGGCTGAGCCGCGGACCGGGCGCCGCGCACCGTCCCATGACGGCGCGCGGCGCCCGTCTGCGTCTGCGTCCGCGACCGGGTCACCGGGGCGGCGTCAGGGAACGCAACAGCAGCAGCGCGATGTCGTCGGTGCGCCGCCGGCGCTCGGCGGTGAGGGCGAGCACGCCGTCGGCGACCCGGTCCAGCGGCAGCTCGCCGGCCACGGCGAGGTGGTCCGAGAGGTCCGACAGTTCGGCGTCGACGTCGGTCCCCGGGCACTCGACCAGCCCGTCGGTGTAGAGCATGAGCACCGAGCCCGGCGGGAACGGGAACTCGACGGTGCGGTAGACCGCTTCCGCGTCGATGCCCAGCAGCGGGCCCTGCGCGAGGTCGAGCGCCCGCACCTGGCCACCCGGTTCCCGCAGCAAGGGGGCCGGGTGGCCCGCCCCCGCCGCCATAGCCCGCTGCCCGTCCGGGTCGAGGTGCAGGTAGATGCAGCTGGCGAGGAGGTCCACGTCCAGGTCCAGCAGCAGCCGGTTGGTGCACTCCATCACCTGGCCGGGGGACTGCCCGACGGCGGAGTACGCCCGGACCGCCGTGCGGACCTGGCCCATCAGGCCCGCCGCGGTGACGTTGTGCCCCTGCACGTCGCCGATCACCGCGGCCGCCCGGTCCCCCACGGACAGCAGGTCGTAGAAGTCGCCGCCGATGTCCATGCCCTCGGTGCCCGCGAGGTACCGTGCCGCGGCCTCCAGGCCGGGGAGCACCGGCAGGGTCCGCGGGAGGAGCGCGGACTGCAGGCCGTGGGCCAGCCGGTGCTTGGCGTCGTAGAGCCGCGCCCGTTCCAGGGCCTGGGCGATCAGGCCGCCGAGGCTGGTCAGCAGGGCCCGCTCGTCGGCCCCGAAGCGGTGCGGTTCGGGATATCCCAGCACGCAGGTGCCCACGGGACGGCCGGAGGCGATGAGCGGGAGGTAGGCCCACGCCGCCATGCCGTCGGCGACCGGCGGCCGGTCGGGGAAGCGCTCCCGCATCTCCTGCTCGGACTCCAGGAACGCCGGCGCACCGCTGGCCAGCACCTGGGCGGCGGGCACCGGCGCCGACATCGAGATGCCGTCGTACCGGTCGACGACCGACGGATCCCGGTAGCCCCGGTGGCCGAGCACGCGCATCCTCTCGGCCTCCGGGGCGACCATGGCCACCACCCGGCTGCCGACCGCGGGCATGATCTCCTCGGCGACCAGGTCGATCACGTCCTGCACGCAGACGGCCTCCGTGAGTGCCCCGGACAGGTTCACGAGGTGGGAGATGGCCACCAGTCCGACCGCGGGCTGCGTCACGCCGTGCGGGCCGCCGGGCACCACCGGCGCCTGCGCCACCGGGCCGCGGGCCGGTGAGATGCGGACGCTGACGCCGTTGCTGCTGGGATGGAGCTGGAAGGTGAGCCAGTCGCCCGGCGGGCGCAGCGCGGTGAACGAAGTGGGCTGCCGGCTGATCAGCGCCGCGCGGTGCCGTTCCTGGTGCACGGGGTCGTCGAGCCAGGGCAGCGTCCGCCACAGCGTGTGCCCGAGCAGCTTGCGCACCGGTACGCCCAGCCGGCGGGACGCCGCCCCGTTGGCGTAGGTGACCCGCCCGTCGAGGTCGAGGGAGCACAGTCCCTCCGGCAGCCGGCCCACCATGCGCACCGCCTCGACCGCCGAGGAGACCCCGGCGACCGGGGCGCCGATCGTCACATGCTGCCCGCGCCGGACCGGCCGGCCCGCGGCGGCCTCGTGTTCCAGGTGCCGGGCGAGCCGGTCGCAGGCGGTGACCAGGTGCTGGCGCTCCCAGTCGGCCAGCTCGGGCGGATGGGCGCCCGGCCAGGTGACGAACACCGAGCCGAAGGCGGCGCCGGCGGTCTCGACGGGCAGTGCGGCGAGGGTGAAGGGGTACGGCAGGACGAGTGCGATCCGCGGGTACCGGCGCGCCATCTCCTCCTCGCCGCCGACCCAGACCAGCCGGCGTTCGCGCAGTGCCTCCGCCACGGGGATCGGGGCGCCCAGCCCCACCCGTTCCCACGGTGCGGCGAAGGCGCGCGGCAGGCCGGCCATGACGGCCATCTCCAGCACCGGCTCGCCGGGGGCGAGGAGGTAGATCCCCCCCGCGTGCGCCCGCACGCCGTCCATCATCGCGAACAGCGCCGGGGCCAGCAGGCCCTGGTCGGTCCGCTCCCCGGCCTCGGGGTGCGACGGAGCGGAAGGGAACCCGTCCGGCACGGGTATCACCTCCTCCGCCTCTTCCCGTCCAGACTGCCTCCGGGCCGCGGACCGCGCATGCGGGAGACGTACGGCCCCGGGCGGAGGCGTGTGGCCATCCGGCAGCGGCGCCCAACTCCCTTGCCCCTGCGGACAGATGACATGCGGCGTTTTTGTTCGAACCTCTTGGCGTTCGACTGGCCCGGTGCTTCAATGTGGCTCTGTTAGGAAGGTTTCCTAACTTCTGACCCACGGAGTCACCCGTGCAGATCCCCCCACACCGTCATGCACGCACCCTCCCCCGCCGGCGCGCCGTCCTCTATGCGACCGCCGCCCTGACCGCGGGCGTCCTGGCCGTCGGCGTCGGCTCCCTGGCCTCGGCCGCGCCGGGGCAGCCGGCCGCCGCCGCCGCGGCCGCGGCCGGCGTCGGGCTCGACGACCCACACAAGAAGGACATCGCCATGCAGCTGGTGTCCAGCGCCGAGAACTCCTCGCTCGACTGGAAGGCCCAGTACAAGTACATCGAGGACATCGGCGACGGCCGCGGCTACACCGCGGGCATCATCGGCTTCTGCTCCGGCACCGGGGACATGCTCGAACTCGTCGAGCTGTACACCGATCGCAAGCCCGGCAACCCGCTCGCCCGCTACCTGCCCGCGCTGCGCCGGGTCAACGGGACCGACTCGCACAGCGGCCTCGGCTCCGGCTTCGAGAGCGCCTGGCGCAGCGCCGCCGCCGACCAGGCGTTCCAGCAGGCGCAGAACGACGAACGCGACCGCGTCTACTTCGGCCCCGCGGTCCAGCAGGCCAAGGCGGACGGGCTGCGCGCGCTCGGCCAGTTCGCGTACTACGACGCGATCGTCATGCACGGCCCCGGCGAGGACAAGGTCAGCTTCGGCGGCATCCGCAAGACCGCCCTGTCCAAGGCCAGGACCCCCGCACAGGGCGGCGACGAGACGACGTACCTCCACGCCTTCCTCGACGCGCGCAAGGCGGCGATGAAGACCGAGGAGGCGCACAGCGACACCACCCGGGTCGATACGGAACAGCGCGTCTTCCTCAACAACGGCAACCTCGACCTCAACCCCCCGCTCAAGTGGAAGGTCTACGGGGACAGTTACACCATCAACCAGTGACGTCCCCGCGCGCGCCCCTCCGGGCGGTCTCCCCGACCGGGGGGAGGCCGCCCGGAGCGGTGCCGGGCCTGGATCCGGGCCCGGGCCCGGGCCCGGGCCCGGGCCTAGCCGAGCTCCAGGCTGGTGACGCCGTACATGCCGGTCAGGTCGACGTCGGGGACCGGGCCCGTGTACATGCGCGCGGCCTCGAACACGGGTGCCAGACCGAGGTGTTCCACCAGACGCACGGCCGCCTCGTTGGGGTCGGGGACGTCGATCACGAGGGGCTCCCCCGGTGTGGTGCGGGCCAGCCCCATGAGGAGCACGAGGGCGACCTTCCCGGACGAGGCGTACAACGGCCCCACACGGGACGGGCCGCGGGCGGCGCGCAGCACGCCGAGGCCCTGCAGGCGCCCGTCGGCGACCGCCGCGAGGGCGGTGCGGTCCGGAAGGGTGATCCAGGAGGCGAGGAAGGCGTCGCGCGCGGCGGGGAAGAACCGGCGGTCGTAGCGGGCCAGTTCGGCGAATCCGACGCTCCTGGCGTCGATCAGGGCGACGCCGCCGGGCATGACCCCGCCCGACGGCGCGCCCTGGTAACGGATGTTCCGCCAGGCCGTGCTGAACCCCGACCTGCGGTAGTTCTCCTGTTGCGCGACGACCCCGTCGAGGCCGACGTTGCGGCCGGCGAGGTGGTCGAGTCCGGCGCGCCAGACCCGGAACCCGTAACCCTGGCCGCGGAAGGGCGGCCGGGCGATGTAGAGGCCGACGAAGCCGAAGTCGGCCCCGTAGCGCACCGCGGAGACCGAGGCGACGGGTTCACCGTCGAGCCTGCCGAACAGGAAGCCGGCCGGATCGGCGGGGAAGAAGGCCTGCCCGTCGGACCTGCCGGGGTTCCATCCCTCGTCGTCGGCCCAGTCGGAGAGCCGGCTGATGTCCTCGGCGCCGGCGGAGGAGACGTGGAACGCGGTCATGGAGACCTACCTCTGGAATCGGTTGCCGGGAAACGGTGACGGGCACCGGGGGCGCGAAGGCGCCGGGGACACCGCGCGGGTGCGGGCGATGAGGAGGGTGACGTCGTCGGGGGGTGTCGCGCTCGGCAGGGTGCCGAGCACCGCCGAGCAGAGGTCGTCCAAGCGCAGCCCGGGCCGGTCGAGGGCGCGCCGCACGCGCTCCATCCCGGTGTCGACGTCGTGCCGGCGGTCCTCGATGAGGCCGTCGGTGTAGAGGGCCAGGAGGCTGCCCTCGGGCAGGTCCACCTCGGCGGCCTGGTACGGGGGCATCCCGAGGCCGAGCGGTGTGCCGTTGGGCAGGTCGAGGAAGGTGACGCCGCCTCCGGGGTGGCGTACGGCGGGCGGCGGGTGCCCGGCCCTGGCCATGGTGCAGCGGCGGGAGGCGGGGTCGTAGACGGCGTACAGGCAGGTGGCGCTCACGGAGGCGGCGTGGAGGCCCTCCCCCTCCTCCTCGGCGAGGCGAATGATCGCCTGGTCGAGGTGGGCGAGCAGCTGTTCCGGCGCCAGGTCGAGGTCGGCGAGCGTCCGCACCGCCGTCCGGAGCCGGCCCATCGTGGCCGCGGCGTCGATGCCGTGGCCGACCACGTCGCCGACCACGAGCGCCACCCGGTCGCGCGGCAGCGGGATCACGTCGTACCAGTCACCGCCCACACCGTCCTCGAGGTCCGCGGGGAGGAAGCGGGAGACCACGTCCAAGGAGGGGCCGCCGCACACCCGGCGCGGGAGCAGGCCCCGCTGGAGGGCGAGGGCCGTGGCGCGCTCGTGCGTGTAGCGGCGTGCGTTGTCCAGGCTCAGCGCGGCCCTGGCGACCAGTTCCTCGGCGAACAGCAGGTCGTCCTCGTCGAACGGCCGCGGGTCGTCGGTGCGCAGGAACAACACCACGCCCAGGACGACGCCGTGGGCCCTGAGCGGCAGGATCATCAGCGAGTGCATCCCGAACTCGTCGATCTTCCCGGCCCGTGCCGGGTCCAGGCTGAGCCACGAGGAGGCGGTGTCCAGCGCCGGTTCGAGCAGCGAGCGGCCGGTGGACAGGACGCGCTTGAGGGGCGAGGACGACGGTACGTACACCACGTCGCCCACCCGGGAGACCGCCTCCGGCGCGCCCTCGTGGACCGAGGCCAGGCCCGCCCGGCGGAACACCGGCAGGTAGTCGCCGTCCGGGCCGAGCCGGGACAGCGGCTCCTCACCGAGCCGCAGGGTGTCCGCGAGGTCGACGGTGACGTAGTCGGCGAGGCACGAGACGGTGAACGCGGCCAGTTCCTGCGCGGTGCGCATGACGTCCAGGGTGGTGCCGACGCGGGCACCGGCCTCGCCGAGCAGCGCCAGGCGGTCACCGGGCCGGTGCCCGCCCGTGATCCGCAGGACGACCAGGCACACGCCCATCGGCCGGCCCGCCGTGTCCTCCAGGCGGATGCAGGAGACGGAGTACGCCCCCTCAGCGCGCACGCCGTCCACCGCCGGCACGAGGTACTCGCGGCCGGTGACGGGAGCGCCCGTCGCCAGCACCTGGCGCATCACGGCCTCCAGCGCGCGTGCCCCGGCGGGCAGCGCCGCGTCCGGACGGCGTCCCAGCCGTCGCTCCCGCGGGATGCCGTCGTAGTCCTCGAGCGAGTCATTGACCCACGTGCACCGCAGGTCGGTGTTCCAGAGGGCGAGGCCGATCGCCGAGGGGGCGAGGGCGGACCCCAGCGCCGCCCCGGTGACGCCCACCACCCGCTGGAGGAGGCCGGCCAGGTCTATCGGTGCGGGTGATGCCATGTCGCGTCGGTCCTTCGTCTGGGCTGCGGGGATGTGCAGGCGCCCGGATCCGGCCGGTGAGGGTGGCCGGATCCGGGCCGAGGGGGGCTCAGCGCCCGAGGAGGTCCGCCGCGCGTTCGGCGATGGCGTAGACCGTGGCGGCGATGTTGCCGGAGGGGATGGTGGGCATCACGGAGGCGTCGGCGATCCGGAGGCCGTCGATGCCGTGCACGCGCAGGTCCGTGTCGACGACGGCGAGGTCGTCGATGCCGATCCGGCACGTGCCGACGGGGTGCATGTACGAGGCCAGGGTGCTGCGCGCGTAGGCCCGCAGGCCGGCGTCGTCCTTCACGTCGGGCCCGGGCAGGACCTCGTGCGCACGCCATCCGTCGAGGGCGTGCGCCCGGCCGATCTCCCGTGCCAGGAAGAGCGCTTCGACCATCGTGCTCAGGTCGCGTTCGTCGCCGTAGTAGTCCGGGTCCACCAGGGGCAGGGCGTCCGGTGCCGCGCTCGCGAGCCGTACGGTGCCGCGGCTGTACGGCCGCATCGGGGAGACCGCGATCCGGTACCCCTGCCCGTCCGGCACGTGGGGCGCGGGCGCGCGGCCCGGCGCGTCGGCCAGGAGCACCTGCACGTCGGGGTCGCGGATGCCGAGCCGGCTGCGGACCAGGCCGACGGCCTCGCCGTGGTTGTTGGTCCCGGGCGGAACGGGCCGGGCCGCGCGGTGGACGACGTCGGCCAGGGGGTGGTCCTGCAGGTTCGACCCGACGCCCGGCAGGTCGAGGGCGACGTCGACACCCATGTCCCGCAGGTGCGCCTCCGGGCCGACGCCGGAGAGCATCAGCAACTGCGCCGTACCGATGGTCCCCGCGGTGAGGACGACCTCGCCGCGGCACCCGACCGCGACGGTGCCGGTACCGGTGCGGTCGGCGTGCCCGTACTCCACCCCGACGCACCGGCCGTCGCGCAGGAGCAGGCGGTGGGCCAGTGCACCGGTCACCACGGTCAGGTTGGGGCGGTGCCGGGCGGGGGTGAGGTAGGCGTCGGCGGCGCTCTGCCGCCGGCCCCCGACGATGTTGAGGTCGCTCCAGCCGAAGCCCTCCTCCAGACCGCCGGCGATGTCGGCCGCCCGCCGGTACCCGGTCTGGGTCGCCGCCGTCAGGAGCGCGGCCACGACCGGATGGGGCGGGCTGGCGGGTCCCACGGTCAGGGGGCCGCCGACGCCGCGGAGCACGGGGTCCCGCCCGGGGGCGTTCTCGCTGCGCTTGAAGTACGGGAGCAGGTCGTCGAAGCCCCAGCCCTTCGCGCCGCCCGCGGTCCACGCGTCGTAGCCGGAGCGGTGACCGCGCACGAAGGTCATGGCGTTGATGGTTGACCCCCCGCCCAGGCCGCGGCCGCGCGCGAGGGGGGTGGTGGTGCCCGTGGCGGACTGCCGGACGGTGGTGCCGCCCCAGTTCGCGGGCGTCCCCAGCAGCGTCGGCCAGGCAGGCGGCGACGCCGCCGCGGCTGGTGGCCGGTCTCCGCCCGCCTCCAGCAGGAGCACGCGCGCGCCGCCTCGTTCGGAAAGGCGCGCGGCGAGCACGCTGCCCGCGGTGCCGCCGCCGACGACCACGTAGTCGTAGCTGTCCGTTATCGCATGCATGGGTCACCTCTGACCGGCCACGTCCGGCGTTTCCAGCGATAGCCCGAATCGGCTAACACCGGACACGATAACCCCAACCACTCATAGCCGAACAAGCCGCCAGTTATTACACCTATTACGAATCGATATGGGCAGATCCCGGCAAATCCCTCATGTCCGCCCAGTCCGTGAGCCGCGCCTGCGGGCGCCGGTCCGCCGAGGATCGGCCCGATGCCGCCCGGACCCCGAACCCTCCCGCCGCCAGGGCAAGTTCATCGCCCGACGCCCTACCCAGGGATGGATGAAAGTTGTACGGTCCACGGGATCAAGTCCCCTCACGGAGGTACTCGCCATGGCGTCAACGGGCGTACCCGACGTCCTCACCCGTGCCCGCACCGTCGCACCGCCGGGCTGGAGCCGCTGGCTGGTACCGCCGGCCGCACTCTCCATCCACCTCGCCATCGGGCAGGCGTACGCCTGGAGCGTCTTCAAGCCCCCGCTGGAGTCCTCGCTCGGGCTGAGCGGCACCCAGTCGGCGCTGCCGTTCCAGCTGGCGATCGTCATGCTCGGCCTGTCGGCCGCGTTCGGCGGCACGCTCGTCGAGCGCAACGGGCCCAGGTGGGCCATGTGCGTGTCGGCCCTCTGCTTCTCCTCCGGCTTCCTCATCTCGGCCCTCGGCGCCGCCACGCGCCAGTACTGGCTGATCGTCCTCGGTTACGGCCTCGTCGGCGGCATAGGCCTCGGCATCGGCTACATCTCGCCGGTCTCCACGCTCATCAAGTGGTTCCCCGACCGGCCCGGGCTCGCCACCGGCATCGCCATCATGGGCTTCGGCGGCGGCGCGCTCATCGCGTCGCCCTGGTCGACGCAGTTGCTGTCCTCCTTCGGCGCCGACTCCGCCGGCATCGGGCAGACCTTCCTGGTGATGGGCCTCGTCTACGCGGTCTTCATGACCTTCGGGGTGCTGCTGGTCCGGGTCCCCGCGGACGACTGGCGGCCGGCCGGCTGGACCCCGGCGGCCGACACCGCGCGCCCGCTCGTCACCACCGCCCACGTGTCGGCGCGCAACGCGCTGCGCACCCCGCAGTTCTGGTGCCTGTGGGTGGTGCTCTGCATGAACGTGACGGCGGGCATCGGCATCCTGGAGAAGGCCGCGCCGATGATCACCGACTTCTTCGCGAACACCTCCACCCCGGTGACGGCCACCGCCGCCGCCGGTTTCGTCGGCCTGCTGTCGCTCGGCAACATGCTCGGCCGGATCACCTGGTCCTCCACCTCCGACCTGGTCGGGCGGAAGAACATCTACCGCCTCTACCTCGGTGCGGGGGCGCTGCTGTACCTGCTCATCGCCCTGCTCGGCGACGACTCCAAGCCGCTGTTCATCATCGCCGCCGCCGTCATCCTGTCCTTCTACGGCGGCGGGTTCGCCACCGTGCCCGCCTACCTCAAGGACCTCTTCGGGACGTACCAGGTGGGCGCGATCCACGGACGGCTGCTGACCGCCTGGTCCACGGCCGGCGTGCTCGGGCCGCTGATCGTGAACGCGATCGCCGACCACGAGAAGTCGGCGGGACGGACGGGGCCCGACCTCTACTCCACGTCCTTCGTCATCATGATGGTGCTGCTGGTGATCGGCTTCGTCGCCAACGAGCTGGTACGACCGGTCCATCCGCGCCACCATGACGGACCGTCCGCCGAGCCCAAGGCCACGACCGGAACCGAGTCGGAAGGAGCCGTCCGATGACCGCCCCGAACCCCGCGCCCGCCGCCGACGCCTCCGCCGGGGGCGGCCGGCTGCCGCTCATGGTCGTCGCCTGGCTGTGGGTCGGCGCGCCCTTCGCCTACGGCGTCTACGAACTCGGCCTGAAGCTCAAGCAGTTGTTCACCGGCTGACCGGCTTCACCGCCGGCTCCCGCCACGGGCCGCCCCGTCCGCACGGACCGGGCGGCCCCGTCACACGCCGACCCCACCGGCACGGCTGAGCAATGCCGGACGGGGGTATCCGGACCCCGTAGAGGACCGCACGTTCCGTGCCGCGGAGCGGGCGCCGACCCACGGAGGAAGGAACCATGCCCCACAGCAGCGGTACCCGTACCGGCGCGAGCCCCGACACCCTGGGCGTCGTCGGCCTGATCTGCGCGGTCGCCGGATTCTTCGTTCTCGGCATCATCCTCGGCCCGGCCGCGGTCGTGTGCGGCTGGCTCGCGATGGGCCGCACCTTCCGCGGCGCCAAGCCGGTGCTCCCGCTGATCGCCGTCGTCCTGGGCGCGATCGACACGCTCATCGCGCTCGTGTGGCTCACCGGCACCCACTGGACCGGCGGCGGCTTCATGTGAGCCGCGGCGCGGACCCGGCCGAGGGCACCACGGGGCCGGACGGGAGGATGGTGCTCCCCCGCCCGGCCTTCGCTGTCCAGGAGCGTGTGTGCCCCTCCCCGACCCGTGCGCGGCGCCGCGTGCCGTCCCCGTCGTCCTCGCTGTCCTCGCCGTCCTGGCGGCCCTGGCGCTGACCACCGGGTGCGGTACCGGCGACCGCTCCTCCGCCGCCCCGCACGTGGTGCCGCCGGAGGCGGGGGCGTCCTTCGACTACCAGATCGGCGGCGGCTACCCGCCGCCGAAGGGCGTGCGCGTGGTCTCCCGCGACCGCGCGGACCGGCCGGCCCCGGGCGTCTACTCGGTCTGCTACGTCAACGCCTTCCAGGCCCAGCCCGGCGAGCTGTCCCGGTGGCGCGCCCGGAATCCGGGCCTGCTGCTGCACGACGGGGACGGCGGGCTCGTCATGGACGACGAGTGGGACGAGGCGCTGCTGGACACCTCCACCGCCGCCGGGCGGACGGCACTGGCGGAGATCGTCGGCGCCTGGATCGACGACTGCGCGCGGCGGGGGTTCCAGGCGGTCGAGCCGGACAACCTCGACTCGTTCGAGCGCTCCGACGGCCTGCTCACGGCGGCCGACAACGCCGCGTTCGCCCGGCTGCTCACCGCACGCGCCCATGCGGCGGGGCTGGCCGTCGCCCAGAAGAACACGGCCGAACTCCTCCCCCAGCGTGCCGCCATCGGCTTCGACTTCGCAGTCGCCGAGGAGTGCGGCGCGTACGACGAGTGCGGCCGGTACGCCTCCGCGTACGACGGCCGCGTCCTCGTCGTGGCGTACGACGCCGCCGACTTCACGGCGACCTGCCGCCGCTGGGGTGCCCGCCTCGCGGTGGTGCTCCGCGACCGCGACGTGGTGCCCGCCGGGGAGCCGGGCCACGTCTTCCGTAGCTGCTGACCGCCGCGCCAGGGCCCGCGGGCGGATCCGTCCGGCAGGGCAGCGCGGCACTGTCGGTGTGGGCGTGGCGGACGGCGGCGATCGGTCTCCACCGGCGCCTGGGGTTCAGCGTTCTGGACCTCTCCGGGGAACGCGCCACCGGCCGGCCGCCACGCCCGGGGTCATGACGTGGTCACGGCGTACCAGCGGCCGTCCCGCTGCTGGACCAGGTGGTGGGCGGCGAGGCTGTCGATGTGCCGTGCAATGGTCGCGGGCTGGTAGCCGACGCTGGCGCTCAGGGCGTCGATGGTCGTCCCGTCGCTCCCGGCCGCGCGGAGTTCCTGGAGGGTCTTGAGCGCCGTACGGGCGAGGCCGGACTCCTCGAGGCGGGGCTCGGCGGGAGCCGGCACGACGGCCGCGGCAGGCGCCGGGGACGGGGGCCGGGTGGTCGACGCTCCCGGAGGCGCGGCCGGGG
>NZ_JARAVO010000058.1:0-41620 GCF_033792805.1 Streptomyces sp. PA03-1a | reverse complement strand
GGGTCGGTGTGGGCGTGGGCGTCGGAGTGGGCGTGGGGGTGACGTGCACCACGCTCCGCGGGCGTGGGGCGCCGCTCGACGCGTCACTTCGCCCGTCGTCCAGGAAGAACGCGACGGAGCCGAGCAGCCCTGCGACCACCAGCGTGGCGACCAGATAACCCCGGCCCCGGCGGCGCGGACGGCGCCTGCGACGGGAGGCCCGGTGGCGTCCGGCACGGTGGGATGAATGCATGGCAGCTCAAACTGGTCATTTCAGATGATCGCCATGAGCTCACGCCATCACGAAACGATAACGAGCGGCCTTCCGGTGACCCACCGGCCGGCCCCACGCCCCACGTATGACCCTTCTGTAACAGCTCCCGGGCGGGCCCCTTCCGCCGCCCGGTCACCGATCGCGATCTGCTTAGACTGTCGGCGTGCCACGAGTCCTTATTGTCGAAGACGACCCGGATGTCCGGAAGGCCGTCCAGCTGGGGCTGCGCCACCAGGGACACGAGGTCTTCGCCGCCGGAACGGGTGAAGAGGGATTGGAACAGCTCCGCCCCTTCCACCCGGACGTCGTCGTGCTCGACCTCATGCTGCCCGGGATGTCCGGTCTCGACGTGTGCCGCCGCATACGCGACCGCGACCAGGTGCCGATCATCATGGTCACCGCCAAGGGCGACGACATCGACGTGGTCGTGGGGCTCGAGGCCGGCGCGGACGACTACGTCGTCAAGCCCGTGCAGGCCCGGGTGCTCGACGCACGCATACGGGCCGTGCTGCGCCGGCAGGACGCGTCGTTCTCCGACGCCGTCCGCCCCAGGGCGGAGTCCCACGGCGAGCTGGCCATCGACCGGGCCGGACTCGTGGTGACGCACCGAGGTGAACCCGTCGCACTCGCCCCCTCGGAGCTCCGGCTGCTGCTGACCCTGTCGGCCTCGCCCGGGCAGGTCTTCAGCCGCCAGCAACTGCTGGAAGCGGTCTGGGAGCACAGCTACTACGGCGACATACGGCTCGTGGACGCCTGCGTGAAACGACTGCGCGGCAAGCTCGGCGAGCTCGGCGGCGCTCCCCGGTACATCCAGACCGTGCGCGGCTTCGGTTACCGCTTCGGTACCGCGTGAGCCGCCGGAGATCGGCACGGCCGCGCAAGGCCGTGCGGCAGCGCGAAGCCGCGGCGACCGGGCAGGGCCCCAGGTGGACGCGCCTCCACCGCGCGGCACTGGCGAAGGTCCCGCTCCCCCTGCGGGGCCTGCGCTCCCGCCTCGTCGTGGCCTTCGTCCTGGTGACCATGGCCGGAGCACTGAGCACCGGAGCCGTCACCTTCCGGGAGGCGCGCACCGGCGTGCTGCAGCAGAGCCAGGACGCCGTCATCCAGCAGTTCCGGGACAGCGTCGACGCCGTGGCCGAATACACCCCCACGAATCCGGACCAGTCGGACCTGCAGACGGCGGTGAACCAGGTGTTCCGCGCCAACCAGTCCCAGGGCTGGCGGGTCATGGCCACGTACGGCGACCTCCGCGCCTGGGTGGTGGGCGCCGAGTTCGACATGCTCAGCCCGGAACTGCGCCGGAGCGTGGCGACCAAACGCGCCGCGGTGTTCCAGCGGGTGACCACCGACGGGCGTCCCTGGCTCGTCGTCGGGTTGCCGGTCACGTACACCAGCGGCGAGGGCAAGGAGCCCCAACTGTCGGGGCTCGTGATGTACCTGGTGGTGCCGCAGGACACCGAGCAGGCCTACGTCAGTGCGATGGTCAGCGCCATCGAGCACGCCTCCCTGGTCGCGCTGGGCCTCGCCGTCGTCCTGGCGCTGCTGGCCGCGCGAGGTGTCCTCCGTCCGGTACGGGCGTTGCGCGGGGCGACGCGCCGGATGGCCGAAGGCCACCTCGACGTCCGCCTGGCCGTCAACGGCTCCGACGAACTGGCCGACCTCTCGGAGTCCTTCAACCACACGGCGGCCGAACTGGAGCGTTCGGTGGCGGAGTTGCGCCGCCTGGAGGCCCAGGCGCGCCGCTTCGTCGCGGACGTCTCCCACGAACTGCGGACGCCGCTGGCGGCGATGACGGCGGTCACCGACGTGCTCGACGAGAACGCCCTGCGGCTGGACGTGGAGACCGGCGAGGCACTGCGGCTGATCAGCGAGGGGACCAGCCGGCTGAGCGGGCTGGTGAACGACCTGATGGAGATCTCCCGCTTCGACGCGGGCGCGGCCGAACTCAACGTGGACGAGATCGATCTGGCCGACTTCGTGCACCACTCCCTCGCCGCCCGCGGCTGGCAGGGCCAGGTGGAGACCCATCTGCCCCCGCCCGGTGTGCTCCGGACCCGCGTGGATCCGCGCCGGCTCGACGTGGTGCTGGCCAACCTGGTCGGCAACGCGCTGCGGCACGGGGCGCCGCCGGTACGGCTGACCATGAGCGTGCGGGAGGAACGGCCGGACGTGGCGTGGGCCGTCATCGAGGTGACCGACAACGGGAAGGGCATCGCCGAGGACGCCATGCCTCACATCTTCGAACGCTTCTACAAGGCGAACAGCACACGGACCAGGAGCGAGAGCAGCGGTCTGGGCCTCGCCATCACGGCGGAGAACGTGCACCTGCACGGAGGGCGCATCACCGCGGCCAACCTGCCCTGGGGCGGCGCGGCGTTCACCGTCGAACTCCCCCTGCACCGCGACTCGGCCGCCGACGGCGACGGCACCGACGACGTGATCGAAGGTGCCCGGTGAAGGGGGCGCGCGTCGCGGCGCTGACGGCCGGGCTCGCCGCCGGGCTCACGCTGGCGGGCTGCGGAGTCCCGCCGTCCGACGTCATCGAGGCCGGCGCGCCGGCGAGCGGCATGTTCTACGCCCCCGAGCCCGCGGTGACGGCCCCCGTGTCCCTGTATTTCCTGCTCAACGGCGATCCGACGCCCGTCGGCCGCAAGCTCGCCGATCCTTCGGACGTTGCAGCCGCCGTGCGCTTGCTGTTCGACGGACCGGCCGGAGGCGAGGCCGACAAGGTCACCACGGAGCTGCCGCACCTCGCGGTCGCACCGGAGGTGACGGTCGGCAAGACCGGCCTCGTCTCCGTCCGGCTCCCCGAAGGCATCCCTCCCCTCAGCCACCCGGCCATGCTGCAGCTGGCGTGCACGGTGTCCCACGTGGGTGGGTCCTCCGCCACGCTGCCCTCGGTCTCGGGCGGAGGCGGCGCCGCCGCGTCTCCTTCCGTCGCCGTGCGGGACTCCCTGTTGTACAAGGGCGTCGATGTGCGCGGGGACGGATGGACGATGACGCAGTCGGCCGACGCCTGCCCCGACGCCGGCCGCTCGTAGGCAAGGCCTACGCTCCCCCGTCCGGGTCAGACCTGGACGGTGCCGCCGTCGACGAACAGCTCCGTACCCGTGACGAAGCGGCTCTGGTCGGACGCGAGGAAGAGGACCACGTCGGCGACGTCGTCCGGAACGCCGATGCGGCCGAGCGGGATCCGGGAGACCAGGAACTCCTTCATGCGTCGCCCCTCCTCCGTGCCCGCCCCGAGCGCCTGGTCGAGCTGGGGCGTGTCGATCGTGCCCGGACTGATGGCGTTGACGCGGATGGACCGGTCCTTGAGCTCGTTGGCCCAGGTGCGCGCGAAGGACCGGATCGCCGCCTTCGTGGCCGAGTAGACGCCGAAGCCCTCGGGGCCCTCGACCGTCCAGATCGAGGCCGTGAGGATGACGGACGCACCCTCGTTCAGCAGCGGCAGGACCTTCTGCACGGTGAAGACCGTGCCCTTCACGTTCACACCGAGGAGGAGGTCGAGGTGTTCCTCGGTGACCTCCGCGAGCGGAGCCCGCTCCCCCACCCCGGCGTTCGCGTGCAGCACGTCGACCCGGCGGCCGTCCGCGGCGATGCGCTCGCAGAGGCGGTCGAGGTCGGCGGGGACGGCGACGTCGCCACGGACGCCGGTCGCCGCGGGCCCGATGCGCGCCACGGCCGCGTCCAGCTCCACCTGCCGCCGGCCCATGACGTAGACGTGGGCCCCCTCCTCGGCGAAGCGACGGGCGCATGCGAGGCCGATCCCCGTCGAGGCGCCGGTCACCACGGCCGTCTTCCCGTCGAGTCGTCCCATCAGGTCCTCCTCAGCCGGCCCGAGGTGTCACCGCTCCTCGCGGCCCGCGTTCAGACGCCGTAGATCCGTTCGGGCCGCACCAGCACGGCCGCCCGGCCTTCGGCGGCCATGACCTCGTCGTAGGCGTCCCAGTCGTCATGGGTGCCGCCCGCCGCGGTGAAGATCTCCCGCAGCAGCAGGCGCCTGCCGTCCGCGTCGACCGCCGGATGCGGGTCGTCGGGACCGATGATCTCGGCGTCCCCCTCCACCGTCAGCCAGTGCCATCCGGAGCGCACGCACGCGGCGAGCCGGGGACGCCCCCTGAGGTTGGCGAGCTTGACCTTGCCGTAGGTCACGAACGCCACCGCCTCCAGGCCGGACACCGGATGCCTCATGACCCCGAGGTTGACCACGGAGGACTGGATGCTCCGGTCGGCGCGCAGCGTCGACACCACACCGAGGCCCTGCTCGGCGCGGGCCAGCTCCGCGAAGTCGTTCAACGTCGCCGCCACTGTCGTCCCCTGCCTGTTGCGGTGCGCTCCGGAACAACGATGACACGCGATCGCGACGCGGACCTGCCGGCCTCCATGCCACCCCGGGCCGGGCCCGACCCTGAGTTGCGGAGCAACAGAGCGCCACATAGCGTCTCGCTTCATCGCACTACCCTCATATCGGATACCGGCCCGGCCCTCCTGCCCCGCACCCCGTGGCGATCGCGCATTCCGTGCGGCATCTCCCGCCGTCTCCGACGAGGTACGTGCACGCCCACGACGCTTCCCTCCGGGGAAACGGACGACCGGAGACCTGCCATGCCCGACATTGCCCGTCTGCTTTCCCGGCGAAAGCTCCTGCTCACCTCCGCCGGCGCGATGACCGCGGCGACCACGGGGGCCGTCGGCATGGCCTCTCGGACGCCGGACGCGGTGCACGAGCGGGCGGCGGCGGGCACGGGCATCCGGCCCTTCCACGTCGACATCCCGGAGGCGGCTCTCGCCGAGCTCCGCCGACGGGTGAACGGGACGCGGTGGCCCGACCGCGAGACCGTCCCCGACCAGTCGCAGGGCGTCCGGCTGGCGACGATGCGCGACCTCACGCGCTACTGGGGAAGCGACTACGACTGGCGGAAGATCGAGGCGAAGCTCAATTCCCTGCCGCAGTTCAAGACCAGGATCGACGGGCTCGACATCCACTTCATCCACGTCCGGTCCCGCCACCAGGACGCGCTCCCGATGATCCTGACCCACGGCTGGCCGGGCTCGGTCCTGGAGTTCCTCAAGGTCATCGACCCCCTGACCAACCCCACCGCCCACGGCGGCCGCGCGCAGGACGCGTTCCACGTCGTCATCCCCTCGATGCCCGGATACGGCTTCTCCGAGCGACCCACCACCCCCGGCTGGAACCCCAGCCGCATCGCCCGCGCCTGGGCCGTGCTGATGCAGCGTCTGGGGTACACGCGCTATGTCTCCCAGGGCGGCGACTGGGGCGCGGTGGTGTCGGACAAGATGGCGGCGCAGAAGCCCCCCGGGCTGATCGGCATCCACGTCAACATGCCGGCCACCGTGCCGCCGGCCATCGCGAAGAAGCTCGCCTGCGGCGACCCGGCCCCGTCAGGCCTGTCCGCCGACGAGAAGGCCGCCTACGACAAGCTCAACGCCTTCTACAAGACCGGCTCGGGCTACTCCGCGATGATGGTCACCCGCCCGCAGACCGAGGGGTACGGACTGACGGACTCGCCCGCCGGACTGGCCGCCTGGATGTACGACAAGATCGCCGCCTGGACCGACAGCGACGGCGACCCGCAGCGGGTGCTCACCAAGGACGAGATCCTCAACGACATCAGCCTGTACTGGCTCACCAACACCGCGGTCTCCTCCTCCCGCCTCTACTGGGAGAACAACGCCAACAACTTCAACGCCGTGTCGATCTCGATCCCCGCCGCCATCACCGTGTTCCCCGGCGAGATCTACCAGGCACCGCTCAGCTGGGCGGAAGACGCGTACCACGACCTCATCTACTACAACAAGGCTCCGCGGGGCGGCCACTTCGCGGCCTGGGAGGTCCCG
This sequence comes from Streptomyces sp. PA03-1a, assembly GCF_033792805.1. NCBI lineage: Bacteria > Bacillati > Actinomycetota > Actinomycetes > Kitasatosporales > Streptomycetaceae > Streptomyces > Streptomyces sp. PA03-1a. The sequence goes on along the minus strand of NZ_JARAVO010000058.1, from coordinate 35,505 downwards.
GACATCTTCACCAGGGAGCTCCGCGCCGCGTTCTCGGCACTGCGCAACCCCGGAACGCCGGGCAAGTAGCCGTCACGGCCTCGCGGTGGCTCATCACCGCGAGGCCGCATCCCCATGGTCCGAGCAAGGGGGTCCCCACCCGCAATGCTTGCTCGGTCAAATAATTGAACAGCACGGCATAAATACGTTCAAGTAGCTTGACCCGCCATCAACTCGTGCGGCTCACGCCGGAGGCTCGGCCGCCAGGAAGGCGCGCAGCCCGTCACCCCTCCCAACCATGACCGCAGGCTACGGGCATCCGGTCCAGTGATGCCGTGGGGGGGGCGTCGGCTGCCCCGACCGAACGGCGCGGCAAGCCGGCGGGTCAGCGGTGCCGCACCCACACGTTCGGCTCCACCAGCGTGCCTCGATCAGCGCCGTGATCGATCACCAGTGGCGCGAGGGCCCCGGGGACGACATAGCTGCCGGACGCGGGGAGGGGGAATCCCACCCACTCCTCCCACTGCGCGACGGAGCCCTCCATCGTCATGGAATGCTCCGCGGCAGCCAGCACCCGCGCGCCCGAACGATGGTGCGTCCTCAGCCACGGGTCCAAGGGAGCACCGTCCGCCCGCGCCCAGTTCATGAACTCACCCATCGGGGTGAGCGGATAGCGCGCCTTCAGCGGCGGCCGCACCGGGGCGATCACGCGCGCCAGACCGGCGCGCTCCGCCGCCGACGCGAGTCGCGCCAGCACCTCCGCTGCCAGACCACGCCCCTGCAGATCCCGGCGGACCTGTGCGGCCGCGATCACCAGCGTGTCAGCCCTGCCACCCGCCTCGTACAGCGCGACGGCCCGCACCAGCGAGCCGTCGTAGCCGGCGGGCAGGTCGTCGCGCGACCCGTCCCACCGCACCGGCACGCCCCACCCGCCTGCCACGATCCGGTCCTCGCCGTCGACGAGGAGGAGGTTCAGTTCGCCGAACCACCGCCGCACCCGGTCCATGTGCTCATCCGCGACCGGGTCGTGGAAGATGAACTCCGGCCACTCCTCGCCGAAGATCCCCTCCGCCTGCCCGTGCAGATCGGGACGGTCATCGAAGAGATACGTCTGCAGATCCACAGCGCTGGAGCGTACGCCGCACCGAACGCCGGGTGCCGGGATTTTCGGCGCCGCCTGTGGCGCCGGTGGTGGCCGGTACCGCACGAGGGGTGTGCGGAGCGCGGGGCGGTTAGCATCGCGAGGACCACTTCCGGACGAACGGAGTTCACCCGTGGGCCACCTGCGCATCGGGGTTGCCGTCCTCACCATGGGCAACCGGCCCGCCGAACTCGATGCGTTGCTGGCCTCGGTCGGCGCGCAGGATCTGCCGCCGGCGCGGGTCGTCGTGGTGGGCAACGGGTCCCCGCTGCCGGCGCTGCCGGACGGGGTGACCGGGGTGGTCCTCCCGGAGAACCTGGGGGTGGCGGGTGGTCGCAACGTTGCCCTGCAACGGCTGCGGCAGTTCGGGGATGTCGACGTGGTGGTCGACCTGGACGACGACGGGCTGCTGATCACGGCCGACGTCTTCCGCCGTTTGGCGGAGCTGTACCGCCGGGACGCACGGCTGGGCATCGTGTCGTTCCGGATCGCGGACGAACTCGGCCGCACCCAGCGGCGGCACGTGCCGCGGCTACGGGCTTCGGACCCCATGCGCGGCGGCCTGGTGACGACGTTCCTCGGCGGAGGACACGCGTTGTCGATGCGGATGCTGGAGGAGGTCGGCGGCTGGCCGGACGCGTTCTTCTACGCCCACGAGGAGACGGACCTGGCGTGGCGGGCGCTGGATGCGGGCTGGCGGATCCGGTACGCGCCGGAGCTGGTGCTGCAGCACCCATGGACGTCCCCGACACGGCATGCGGTGTTCTACCGGATGGTGGCCCGGAACCGGGTGTGGCTGGCCAGGCGGCGTCTCCCGACCCCCTTGGTGCCGGCGTACCTGGGGGTGTGGGCGGTGCTCACGGTGCTCAAACGGCCGTCACCGGAGGGGCTTCGGGCCTGGTGGGGCGGCTTCATGGAGGGTGTTCGCACGCCGTGCGGGGCGCGGAGGCCCATGCGGTGGCGCACCGTCGCGCGGATGACCGCCCTGGGCCGCCCCCCGGTGGTGTGATGTGATCACCCAGGGCCCGGCGACGGGCTCCGGTGACAAGCACGACACGAAAGGTGCCGCGATGAACGATCAGGTCAGCCCCGCCCGCCTCCCCGGCGCGGTGAGCGTCCTCGGAGGGCCCACCACGGTGATCGACATCGGCGGGCTCCGCCTGGTGTCGGACCCCACCTTCGACGACCCGGGCGACCACGGGTACCTCACCAAGACGGCGGGGCCCGCCGTCGGCGAGGACGCCCTGGGGCCGGTGGACGCGGTCCTCGTCAGCCACGACCTCCACCCCGACAACCTGGACACCCGCGGCCGTGCCTTCGCCCTGGGTTCGCCGCTGGTGCTGACCGGGCCCGCCGCCGCGCGGCGGCTGGGCGCCCCGGCCCAGGGGCTGTCGGCCTGGGACCGCGTGGAGCTCCCCCGCCCGTCCGGAGGCACCGTCACCGTGCACGCCGTCCCCGCCCAGCACGGTCCCGACGACGGCGAACGCGACGAGCAGGGTCATGTGAACTGCGAGGTCACCGGCTTCGTCCTGACGGGTGACGAGCTGCCCACCGTCTACGTCAGCGGCGACAACGCCTCGCTCGCGGTGGTGGCCGAGATCGCCCGCCGCATGCCGCCCGTCGACGTGGCCGTCCTGTTCGTGGGTGCGGCGCGCGTCCCGTCGAAGATGCGCGGCCGGCCTCTGACGCTGACCGCGCAGCGGGCCGGCGCCGCCGCCTCCGTACTGGGGTCCCCGATCGTCGTCGCCGCCCACTGCGACGGATGGGCGCACTTCAGTGAGACCCGCGCCGACATCGAGCGGGCCTTCGACGACGCCGGGCTCGCCGCGCGGCTGCGCACCGCGGGCAACGGCGAGTGGATCGACCTGGGTCAGGCGGTCGCCCAGCGCTGACCGGTCGGCACTCGCACCGACCATGGCGACCTGGCTTTAATTTGTGCATTTAGCCGTGGTAGCTTCTGGTCCGGCAGGGGGGCGGGTCGACCGATTGAGATGACCGGTCACTTTCATCCTGGGTGACCGCGTTTTCAGCCGCTACGGGCAACGCGGCGGTCGGCGGCCCGTTCCACTGTCGACGGGCATCGGAGAAATCTCGGGCGGTGATGTCGAGAACCCGTGGCCGGCTCCGTCCCCGGGGTGAAGGCGGCCACAATGGGTCGCACCGGCACCAGGGAGAACCACCATGGCCAAGTACCTGCTCCTCAAGCACTACCGCGGCGCACCGGCCGCAGTGAACGACGTGTGCATGGACCAGTGGACGCCCCAGGAGATCTCCGACCACGTCCAGTACATGCAGGACTTCGCCGCCCGCCTGGAGAAGACCGGCGAGTTCGTCGACGGCCAGGCCCTCGCCCCCGAAGGCACCTGGGTCCGCCACGACGGCGAAGGCCGCCCGCCCGTCACCGACGGCCCCTTCGCCGAGACCAAGGACCTCATCGCCGGCTGGATGATCATCGACGTCGACACCTACGACCGCGCCCTCGAACTCGCCGGAGAACTCTCCGCCGCACCCGGCGCCGGCGGCAGGCCCATCCACGAATGGCTCGAACTCCGCCCCTTCCACGCCGCCCCGCCGGCCCCGTAGCCCGACGACCCACGCCGGGCAGGCCCGCCGAGGGGATCCGCTTCACGCGCCGGGCACGTGCCGCACGTCGAACCTCGCGTCCGCGACGATCCACAGGAGCGCACCGGCGTCGAAGGCGATGAGGAACGAACCGTCGGCGACCACCTCGACGTCCGTGACGGACTGACCGAACAGGTCGAGCACCGGGGCGAGGGCAGAGCCCGTTCCGGGGTGCATGTCGTGGTACTGGCCGTCGTCGTCCCGCAGGCGGAACCCCGTTTCCAGGACCAGCTCCGTGGTGACGCCTGACGTCTCACCTCCCTCCGCAGGGGCGAGACGCAGGCGCACCCGGTCGTCGCACGACGTGTCCTGCACCCGACTGCCGACCAGCGCTTTGAGGCTCTTCACCGCATGACTTCCACATCGCTCTGATGGCCCGGCAGGTGCTCCTGTCGAGCAGGGCACCCCCGCCGTATGCCGCTCGGACAGGCCGCCGGGCTCGGGGAACCGCCACAGATCCGGGGCTGGTGCCGCCACCCAGGGCTGACAACGTTGTCCACCCTACCTCCAACCCTCAGCCCGCTCGTAGATGATAACGATCATCCAGCTGTCCCATCAAGCTCACGTTCCGTGGCGGTCCGGCCACACCTCCGACGCCCCTCGAGGATGGCGCGTCAGTGGTGGTGGCCGTGCCGGCCGAGGGTCTCCACGGGGGTCGCGCCCGGGCGGGTCCACTGCGGCACGGGGCGGCTCGTCGGGCCCCAGGTGGCGTTCCCGTCCGCGTCCGAACGCCAGGACCAGCAGGCGTCGCCGCCCTTCGGCCAACCCTCGGGCTTGTCCTCCCACGCCTCGCCGCGACCGTAGGGCGTCATGTCGAGCAGGCCCATGGACCCGTTGACCGCTTCGTTGCCGCGCCCCGTCGTGGAGTAGGTGAGGAACACCCGGTCGCCGTCGCGCAGGAAGCAGGTGAGGTACCCCATGCTGCCGCCGGCCGGCCCGTCCACGTCGCGCACCGAGTACCAGGGCTGGGTGTAGCCCATGAACTCGACGTACGGGGCCACCTCCTCCCACCTGCCCGTGGTCAGGACGGCGAACGAGACGCCGCGGGCGTTGAGGTAGACGGCGTCCCTCAGGTGCCAGGCCGTGGTCGTGCAGCCCTCGCACTGCCCCTGGTGCGGCGCGCCGTCGTGCCACATGTGCTTGTAGACCACGAGCTCGTCGCGGCCATGGAACAGGTCCAGGAACGGGACCGGGCCGTCGGGTCCGACGACCTCGACCGTCCCGTCGAACTCCACCATCGGCAGCCGGCGGCGCGCCGCGGCGAGGGCGTCGCCCTCGCGGGTGTGCGCCTTCTCGCGGAGCAGGAGCTCGTCACGGGCGGCCTGCCAGGTGGCCAGGTCCACGACCGGCGGGCGGCCGGGCAGCGCGGTGGTCGGGTCGTCCGGTGTGGTCGTCATGGTGTCCTCCGTGGTGTCTGGTGCCGGGCAGCGTCGTACGGCCGTCGACGGCGTCCTGCGACGGTCACCGGAACAGACTCCCGCCGCGGCCGGAACTCATCGCGCCGGGCGCGAACACGGCGGCTCCCGGCATCCGGGTGATCCAGCCCACGACGATTCGGGACACGCGGCAGGCACTTCGGGCCGCCGGGCTCCCAAGCGCCTGTTCGTGCGGATCGGAACCGTAACTTCGATATCAGCAGCCGCGCGCTCCCGGGCTGGGGGCGTGTCCGTGGACAGGACCGCGGACCTCCGGCTGCAGTCAGGGTCCGTGAGGTGGACGACAGGAACCTCACCGCCCGCCACCGTCACCTTTGGAGGAGTTCCGCCGATGAAGACCGTCACCCACTGGATCGGTGGCAAGCCCTACGGAGACGCCGCAGGCGCCTCCGGCACCTGGGGACCCGTGACCGACCCCGCGACCGGAACGGTCACCACCCGGGTCGCGATGGCCGGCGCCGACGAGGTCGACGCCGCGGTCGCGGCGGCGAAGGAGGCCTACGCCACCTGGCGCACGTCCCCGCTCGCGCGGCGGATCGCGATCCTCTTCCGCTACCGCGAACTGCTGGACGCGCGCCGCGACGACCTGGCCGCGCTGATCACCGCCGAGCAGGGCAAGGTCCACGCGGACGCGCTGGGCGAGGTGGCCCGGGGCCTGGAGATCGTCGAGCTGGCCTGCGGGCTGGGCATGGCGCTCAAGGGCGACACGTCCACCGAGGTGTCGGGCGACGTCGACGTGGCGTCGATACGGCAGCCGCTCGGCGTGGTCGCGGGCATCTCGCCGTTCAACTTCCCCGCGATGATCGGCATGTGGATGTTCCCCATGGCGATCGCCTGCGGGAACACCTTCGTCCACAAGCCCAGCAGCAAGGCCCCGTCCGCGTCCATGCTCCTCGCGGAGCTCGCGGCCGAGGCGGGCGTGCCCGACGGGGTGCTCAACATCGTGCACGGCGACGAGGTCGCGGTGAACGCGCTGCTCGACCACCCGGACGTGGCGGCCGTGTCGTTCGTGGGCTCCACGCCCGTCGCCCGCCACGTCTACCGCAGGGCCTCCGCGAGCGGCAAGCGCGTCCAGGCCCTCGGCGGCGCGAAGAACCACATGCTGGTCCTGCCGGACGCGGACCTCGACGCGGCCGCCGACGCCGCCGTGAACGCCGCCTACGGATCCGCGGGCCAGCGCTGCATGGCGGTCTCCGTGGTGGTCGCGGTCGGCTCGGCGGGCGACGCGCTGGTGCCGCGGATCGCCGAGCGTGCCACGAAGGTCAAGATCGGCCCGGGCGACGACCCGACGTCCGAGATGGGCCCGCTCGTCACCAAGGCACACCGTGACGAGGTCGCGGCGTACGTCGCGGGCGCGGCCGCCCAGGGCGCCGATGTGGTGCTCGACGGCCGGGGCTTCACCGTCGAGGGCCGCGAGAACGGGCATTGGATGGGCATCTCGCTCCTCGACAACGTCAGCACCGACTCGGACGTCTACCGGAACGAGATCTTCGGCCCCGTCCTGTGCGTGCTCCGCGCGGAGACCTACGAGGAGGCCATGCACATCATCAACGGCTCCCCGTTCGGCAACGCCAGCTCGGTCTTCACCCGCGACGGCTGTGCGGCCCGCCGGTTCCAGCTGGAGGTCGAGACCGGCATGGTCGGCGTGAACGTGCCGATGCCGGTGCCGGTGGGCTACCACTCCTTCGGTGGCTGGAAGGACTCGGCCTTCGGCGACCACCGCATGTACGGCAGCGAAGCCGTGCACTTCTACACGCGCGGCAAGGTCATCACGAGCCGCTGGCCGGGCCCGGCCGAGCTGACGGCCGGCTGACGACCTGGATTTCCCCTCGTCCCGCTGACCGCCCCCCACACGCGGCCGCGCCGGCTCCCCTTCCGTGCCGGTGCGGCCGTCGGCCCTTGCCCGCGGTGACCCGTCAGCCTCGTCGCCCGGGGACTGACCAATGCCGAGATCGCCGCGGCGCCCTCTCGGCCGGCACGGTGAAGACGCACCTCGCCAACGTGCAGACCAAGCCGGCCGCCCGCAATCGTGTGGAGATCGCCGCCTGGGGGAGTCCGGTCTCCTGGACCGGCGTTGACGAGCGAGGGCCCGGACGGCCTGGTCAGGTGGTCAGTTCCGTCTGGGCCGCCGCTGCGGAGAAGGGGGCGTGGCGGATGTACCACTCGGTGGCGAGCAGTCGCTCCCGGGCATGTGATGGAAGGCCTGCGATCACCCCCGGCACGGCTCCGCGTTCGACCTCGGAGCGGTGCGCCAGCACCGCCGCGACCTTCTGCGTCATCCAGGGACGGACGTCGACGGTCGCGGTGACCTGTTCGTCCGGGACGCTGTACATCGCCTTGCGCGCACCGACCAGATGGTGCAGCGCCGGCACGGCCGAGCTCGGGTGGGCGGCCAGGTACAGGGAACGCGGCTGCCAGGGGGCACCGGCATCCGGGTAGAGCTGCCCGAGCCCGGCCGCTTGTGCGGCGATCACGGTCACCCGATGGGTGTGCACGTGATCCGGGTGACCGGGAAGGCCGCCGTAGGCGTCATGGGTGACCATGACGTCGGGGCGGAACTCCCTGATGTGCGCGACCAGTCGGTGCACCACCTCGTCGAGCGGCGCGTCGCAGAACCTCGGGCGGCCCGGGGCCGACCGGGGCACCCGCGCATCGGCGTAGCCGAGCATCCGCGGCGCACCGGCGCCGAGGATCCGCAGCGCCTCGCCCAGTTCCGCGGCCCGCGCGCTGTCCGCGGCCCAGGTCGCCGTGACGACCGCGGTCCGGGCACCAGCGGCCGCGTGACGGGCCAGCACTCCGCCCGCCGACAACGACTCGTCGTCCGGGTGGGCGAAGACCCCGAGCAGGCTCGGCACGGACATGGGCGGACCGCCTTCCTCCGCGCTGCGACTCCCGACGTCGCTTACGAGGGGGCCACTTCACCACACCGCTCGGTCAGAGGAGGGCGTCGAGGACGACCGCCAGGTGGAAAACGGCAGCGCCCACTGGCGCGAGCGCGGCGCACAGCCAGTAGCGGCGCACCCCGGCACGCGCCAGGTAGACGGTCAGGAGGCCGGTGAGCAGCGCGCCGACAGCCAGGAAGACAGCCAGCTCTCCCCAGTAGTGGAGGGCCAGGCCCAGCCAGAGCCCCTCCCCCGGCACCACCATGGCGATGACGGCCCCGGCCATACGCGGGCCGCCCGGTGACGAGTGAAACGATCTCGCGGTGTCTGGTGTGATCACGGCTTCGGAGCCCCGGGACCCCGCCGTGCGGGGCTCCGCCGCGACCGCCGCCTCAAAGGCGACGGAGTCCCCTGCGCCATACGCGGCATCGCCCGGATGCACAACCTCACCCTCGCCGGATACGAGCGACCCGTATGACGGCCAAGGGCTCCCGAGGCAGCTCGCAGATCAATGACGGGACGGCTCTCGGCCCGTCACAGGCTTCCGGGCTCACGCGTCAGTCCCTCGATGAACGACCGGAAGTCCGGGGCAAGGTGCAACTCCGCTTCGAGTTCCGCGTCGAACCAGGTCACGGAAGGCTCCCCGTGCCGCCCGCAGGCCCGGTAGTCCAGCCCGATCCAGCAGGGGCCGTCGCCCGAGACCAGCACCACCGCGGTGGGGAGCCCCCATTCCCGGACCAGGTACGGACTGTCGAGCATGGAGAGTGCCGCCGCGCGGTGCCCGATGCCCATGAGGAGGTCGAACGGGACATGATCGGCACTCCACGAGGTCGGCTCGCTCGTGGGGAAGGCGTTGCGGTCGGCCGCCACCGCGCCTCCGTTCTGCCGGCGCAGCAGATCGAGCAGGGAACCGGGGAGTGTGACGCCCAGCGAGCGCTCGGCCTCCACGATCAACGGGTCGGTCAGGGGCTCCTGAATTCCGTACTGGCCCTCGGTGTCCCAGAGGGAGCGGCGAAGGTCCTCGAAGCGTGCCATGGCCGGAATCGTAGGAGCTCTGATCCTGATGTGGCGCTTCGTCTCGTGGCCCGGGACGGGCGGCCCGGTCGGCGGTGGGAACACACGCGCGGAGCACCCAATAGAATCCTGGCATGCTGCTTTTCCACTTCACGCGGCCGGAGCTGTGGCCGCTGATCCTGGCAGACGCAGAGATCAAAGCGACCTGGCCGACGGCTCAGGAGGGCAGGCAGGAGCTGGCGGGGACCGTGCACCTCACGTCCGATCCCAGCCCCGCCTCGCTCCCCGGACCCTTCCGGGACTGCACGGTGCGGTTCACCGTGGAAGTGCCGGCCCCGGAGGCGCAGCGGTGGCACGCGTGGGCGGGCACCAGGCTGCCGGCCCAGACCGTCCACGTGCTGACGGCGACGCACTTCGGGGAGCGCCCCGACGAGTGGTTCGTCGTGGAGCGGGCCATCCCGTCGGCGGAGTGGGTGTCGGTCGTGGATCTGCAGATACAGAAACCTCTGTGGCCCCAGCCGTAGGCCTCCGCAGCCCGAACAGGGCGGGGCGAGACTCGGTCTCGCCCCGCCCTGTTCAGGTGTTCGCGGCCGTGCCCGTCAGCGCAGCGTGTACGCCGTGGGGAAGGTCTGCCTGACGGTGTTGCCCCCGGTATCGGTGGCGCTGATCCGGAGACCGACACCCTGGGCGGCCTGATCCTGCTTCGGATGCTTGATCTTCGCGGTGAAGGTGTTCGTACCGGCGGCCTTGCTGGTCACCGTGTGCCAGCTCCGGCCACCGTCGAAGGTGGCCTCGACCTGCAGTGAGTTCACCTCGGGCGGGGTGCTGAGGCGTTCCTGGTAGTAGCCGACGACCGTGATCTGGTGGATCTCCCCGGCCTTGGCCGTGTTGTCCAGGCCGAGACCGAGGTCGTAACGCAGGAAGATCAGCGGCTCCGGGCGGCAGGCCGCGCGGTTGTCGCCGACCACGTCGCCCATGCACGGTTGGAGCTGCGGGGCGTCGCCCTTGGTGGGCTTGTCGGAGGTGTACTCCCACACCGTCTTGACCCCGTTGGTCTCCGCCTCGAACGTGTACCGGGCCGATGTGGCCGGCAGGTCGTAGGCGACGAGGTCCCCGGAGCCCCCGGCGCAGCCGGAGAGCGCGAGCACCGCCGCGGCCGCGAGCGCCGCGAAGATCCCGTTCCGGCGCCGTGTGGACGGCAGGCTCGTGTTCATCGCGCTGGTCTCCTTAGCGGTTGCGGCCGTCATCGCCGGCTCTCGAAGATGCCGACGTGGAGTCGCTGCAGACGGCGTTCGACTTCGTCACCGGACTGGTTCAGCAGCTCGAATTCGCAGGTGGAACCGAGGGTCGGCAACGTGGGCGAGGCCGTCGCGGCACAGACCGGGGCGCCGAAGAGGAACTCCGCGAGGTTGTCGTTGTTGACGATGCCGACCACGGCCTGGCGGGCGCCTCCGCTGCTGGTCAGCTGGAAGGTCGGGTAGAAGGTGTCGCCCTGCCGGCAGCCCGAACACGGCGTCGCGGTGGCCAGCGTGAACCCTGACTTGGTCCGCACCTGCGGCACGGCGCCCGGTACGGCCGGACCCTCGTTCCAGTGGACGTCGTCCCTGCCCGTCAGGACCATCTCCCGCCTCTCGCCGCGGGCTTGGACGAGGACGGAGTCCGCTCCGTGGTCGGCCCAGGCGGCGTAGAACTGGTCGATGGCGTCGGGCTGCCGCTTGATGAAGGTGGTCATCGTCTGCTGCGTGCTCGTGTGCGGCAGGGCGTCGCCCATCGCACCCGGGGCGGACTCGGACTGCTGCCACCAGAGCATCCTGGTGACCACTCCGGGCCGGTCGGCGTGGAAGTAGTGGTCGACCCTGTCGAGCTCGCCCTTCCCGACGCGGTGCTCCAGGTCGGAGGGGATCCGGCCGTCGGAGTGGTACCTGGCCGCGTAGGTCCGCGGCGCAGCGCTGCCGCCGAGCTCGATCTTGACGTTCGACCGGTCGGCCTTGATCCGCTTGATCAGGCGGTCCGCCTCGGCGTACGGCACCTTCACGACCGGCAGCGCGGCGTACGGCTCGACCTTCGGACAGCTCTGCGGCCCGTCCGTGCACAGGGCGAGTTCCAAGGAGCCGCCCACCGAGTTGAGGTCCGGTGCCGAGACCAGCACGCCGACGGCGCCGGCAGCGGCGGCGGCCGCCACCCGTTCGTCGCGGAGCCTGGGGAAGTCACAGCTGGTGCCGCAGATGTCAGTCGGGGTCAGCAGCACCAGCTTGCCCCGGGCGTTGACGCCGGCGAGCTCGGGGGCGGAGCCCGTGCCCGCGTAGACCACCGGCACGCGTCCCTTGATCGGCAGTCGCGCGATCGGGGCCGAGACCTCGCGGACGACCGACTTCTCGCCGTCCTGCCACATCTGGGAGCCGACGAGCGAGGCGTCCGGGGTCCGGTAGCGGGCGGTCAGACTGAAGGGGGCACCGCCGCCCGTGGCCCGCATGGTGACGACCGGAGTCGTCCGCACGCTGTAGGTGTCCTGGGTGAGGGTACCCGTGTGCACCTTGCCGGTGGGCAGCGCCCACCAGTTGGGCTCGTCGCCGTATCCGGTCGTCAACGCCGTCAGGAACGACCGTGTGCCGGTCGCCGAGATCCGCCGGGTGTTGTCGCTCATCTCGTAGACCTCGGTGGATTCCGGGAACCGCACGGTCAGCGGCTTGAGCTTGCGCAGGTCCAACGTGACCGTGGTCGCCTTGGCGAGGTCCACCTCCGCCACGACCGGCGCGGCCTGCTGCCACTCCCCCGCCACGTCCCGCCACTTGAGCGGGACGGTGGCCGAGTAGGGTCCGCGGAAGAGCGAGAGGGTGAAGGTGTCGGCACCGAGCGCGCTCGTCACGTCCTTGCCCAGGCCGGGGATGTCGTCGCCGTCGAGGGGAAGGAAGGAGGCGGATCCGTATTCGACGTCGGTGGCGCCCGGCGGGCGGATGACGTTCACGGTCAGCGGGAGCTTCTGGGGCTCGAGGAAGGCGGTGACCGGGACGGCCGACCGCAGTGCTCCCGAGGAGTCCCGGGCGTTGAGCAGTCCGGAGTAGCCGCCGAAGGCGCCGTCGGTGCCGAGCACCCGGCCGTCGAGCGTCATCGACACCTCGGCCGAACCGCCCGCGGGTACGACCACCTGGTCGGGGCTGAGGGTGATCAGGCCGGCGGGAGCGGCCTTGCCGGCGGACGACACCGAGGCCGTGAGGTGGAGCGTGCTCGGCTCGTCGGTGTGGTTGGTGTAGGTGATCTTCCGCGTCTGCGGCGCGTGCGGGTAGGCCAGGCGGCCGAAGCCGAGGTTGCCGTTCGCGGTGGTCCGCGGGTCGATCGCGGCGGCGACGTCCACCCGGCCGACGCCCTGGGCGTCCCGGTCGAACCCCAGGTCGGTGGCGGTGCTCATCAGCAGCGCCTTGATCTCCCGTCCGGTCAGGTCCGGGTGCTGCTGGGCGATGACGGCCGCGGCGCCGGCCACGTGCGGGGTGGCCATCGAGGTCCCGCTGGCGGTGGTGTAGTAGTCGTCGACCGTCGTGCCCATGGCCGTGCCCGCGGCGCGTGCCGCAACGATGTCGACGCCCGGGGCGGCGATGTCGGGCTTGGCGGCGCCGTCCCCGATCCGCGGTCCGCGGCTGGAGAAGTCGGCCATCTTGTCCTGCTTGTCGACCGCCGCCACGGTCAGTGCCTCGTCGGCGGCGCCCGGGCTCCCGACCGTTCCGTTGGCCGGGCCGGAGTTGCCCGCCGCGACCACGAACAGGGTCCCGGTGGCGCGGCTGAGCTCGTTGAGCGACTGGCTCAGCGGGTCGGTCCCGTCGGTGGGGTCACCGCCGAGGCTCATGTTGACGACCTTGGCCCCGGAGTGGGCGGCCCACTCCATGCCCGCGATGACGGCGTCGTCGGTGCACTGCCCCTGGTCGTCGCAGACCTTTCCGACCCGCAGTTCCGCGCCGGGTGCGACGCCCTTGCGCACCCCGCCGGACGCGGCTCCGGTGCCGAGGATCGTGGACGCCACGTGGGTGCCGTGCCCGTGGCCGTCTCGGGTACCGCTGGGACTGTCGGTGAAGTCGACCTTCTCCACGAGGTGTCCGGACACGTCCGGGTGTCCGGCGTCGATGCCGGTGTCGAGCACCGCCACGGACACGCCCTTGCCGTCGTACCCGCGGTCCCAGGCGACGGGCGCGCCGATCTGCGGTACGGAGGTGTCGAGACTGATCTTGGCCAGCCCGTTGAGCCACACCTTCTTGACCCCGGCCAGGGTCCCGGCGGACCGGGCGGCGGCGGTGCCGGAGTCCGTCTTGCCCCGCACCCCCTGCCACCAGCGGCCGCCGTCGGCTATCTCCATCGAGCGGCCGTTGATGCTGGCGAGCGTCCTGCCGGCGGTCGCACCGGCGACCTCGGGGGCTCGCTGGGCCCCGGTCTTCCCGGTGTAGGTGACCAGCACGGGCACCTCGCCGCCCTTGCCGGCCGCGGCGAGCGTCACCAGCTCGGTCAGGTCGAAGAGTCCCCAGTCGAGCAGTCCGCTGCCGACCAGCGCGAGGGCGTCGTTGGGGACGACGTACACCTTGCCCGTGCGGGTGATGGTGTGGAACACGACGGGGGATCCGTCGGGCCGTGCCGCGCTCTCGATGGCGCGGACGGTCGGCTTGCCGTGGGCGTCGACGGCGACGTCCACCTTGTCCCCGGTGATCAGCGTCACCGGCACGGTGGCTCCGGAAGCGGAGAACGTCCGCGCGAGGTCATCGTTGTCGATCACCGTCGTCTTCTTGGTCTGGACGACTCCTGGAAGCGTCACCTTCCGGGCAGGCTCGGCCGCGTGGGTCGCCGTGGTCGACGCGACCATCCCGAGGATGGTCAGACCGACGGTCACGGCGCCCAAGCGTCGTCTGGCTCGCCTGTTTTCCCTTCGCCTCATCTATTCGATCTCCTGTGAGAGTGATGACCGGGGGGAGAGCTGGTGCGATGTGCCCCGAGGCCGCACAGCGGCACCAGGCCTCCTGGCTAGAGCGGTTCGTACTCGCCCACGACGTCGGCATCAGCGCCCGCGTGCTGGGCGGCGGAGGCGTCCGCTGGTTCGGCCGGCGCTTCTGCCGGCGCCGGTGCGGGCCGGGAACGGAGTCCCCGCTCGAGCAGGTCGGCTGTCGGCTGGGGCGTCGGCGGTTCTGCGGGCAACATGGGGACGAGTGTGCAACCGGGCCCGACGCCGCCTCGATTGGTCAGATGCGGGATTTAACTGGTCGTTCGCCCGTGGGTCCTTTTTTTCGTCCCGGGCGATGACGGTGAATTCACTCGTCGCCCTGCGGTGTCTGCCCCTGCTCGCCCACGAGTCGCAACTCCACGACCCTGAGGGCGAGTCCGGTCCGCGACGTCACCTGCAGTTTGCGCATGGCCGACTTCACCTGGCTGGCCACGGTCTGCGTCGACACCACCAGCACGTCGGCGATCTGCCGGTTCGTCCGGCCGTCGAGCAGCAGGCGGGCGACTTCCAGCTCGCGCGGGGAGAGGTGGTTGCCGTAGCTGGGCCGTCCCCGGCCGCGCGTCTCGCGGCTGTCCCCATTCCGCTCGTTCAGGGTCCGTGCCACCCGGTCGGCGTCGTGGTGGGCGCCGAGCTCCGACAATGCTCGCCGGACGTCGGCCAGCACCGGCAGAGCGGCCTCGTCCCGGCCGTCGGCGAGCAGGCAGCGGGCGTGGCGCTCCCGTGCGAGCAGGGCGTCGTAGGGGCGCGGCAGTGCCTGCCAGGCGTCGGCTGCCCGGGCGAACAGCGAGGCGGCGTCGGTGAGCCGGCCGTCGGCTTCGGCCAGGATGGCGCGGCACAGCACCACGGACGCCCGCGGCGCCGGGGCTTCCCTGTCTCCCAGGGCCCCCTCGAAGGTGTCGGCCAGGTCGGCGGCGCGGCCGAGCTGACCGGCGGCGACCAGGGCCGCGACCCGTGCCGGGGCGAACTCGACGGCCCGGGACCAGATGCCGCCGCTGACGGCGATCTCGGCCGGCTGGTCGGTGAGGCGGAGCGCCTCCTCGACCTCGCCGTCGCGCAGGCACAGCTGCGCCAGCGCGGCCGCGGCCTCGATGCGTTGCTGGTCGTCGCGTCCGGCGAAGCGCAGGCGTGCCTCCGCTGCCTCCCGGTCCCCGGCGGCGGCCTCGATCAGGCCCGCCACGAGCGCGGCCTCGCACCGGTCCTTCAGCCGTACGCCGCCGTCGTCGTCGACCAGCCGCGCCGTCCGCTCGGCGAGTCCCGGCCAGGCGCCGGTGAACCAGTCGAGGTGGGCCCGGGAGGAGGCGATGCTGTCGAGGTAGTCCAGGAGCTGGTGGCGCTCGGCGAGTGCCTGGGCCGTGGCCAGCCGTGCCCTGGCCTCGTCGTACCGGCCCCACCTCGTCGCCTCCTCGCCGACGTTCGTGTGTCCTATCGCGACGATGGCCGCCGCCCGGGGATCGGAGACGTCGTCCGGGATCTGCCGGGCCGCGTCCCAGCCGGCCTCCTCGCCGAGCATGAGCAGCGCGAAGGCGCGTTCCACGAACAGGCGCAGCCGGTCGTGGGAGGCCATCGCCTGGGCCAGCGGCGGTGCTTCCTGCAGCCACCGCAGGTGCTCCGCGACAGGGCGTGCGTTCCCCAGGGGCAGGGCGAGCAGGATGCGGGCGCGCGGCGCCTCCGGCGAGTCCAGTGCGAGATGGGGCACCGCCCGCAGGATCTCGAAGCGGCCCGCCTCGATCTCTCCCGCCACCATGAGGACCCGGCCGACCTGGAAGCGGACCAGGGCCTGCTGTCCCGGCGTCAGGACCTGGCCGCAGAGGGCCGCTCGCAGCGCGTCGATGGTCTTCGAGTACGGGTCGGAACCGGACAGCGCCTGGAACTGGATCTTCGTCACCAGCCGTACCAGCGGTTCCGCCGGGAGGGCCACGGTGGTCACCAGGCTGTGCAGTAGCAGTGCCGAGGTGGCCACGTCTCCGGACTGGACGCAGAGGTCGGCCGCCTGCTCGGTGTACCGGCACGCGGCGTCGACCTCGCCGGCCAGCCGGAAGTGCCGGGCCAACTGCGCCACCGGCGGCAGCGGCCATCCCTCCAGTGCCCGGCCCGCGCGCAGGTGCATGGCGCGCCGCTCCTCGGCCGGGATGGCGTCGTACACGGCGTGACACGCCAGCGAGTGACGGAACGACCACTGCCCGGGCCTGTCCTCACGCAGCAGGCCGCAGCCGAGCGCTTCGGCCGCTTGCGCGGCGAACCGGTCCTCGGGCAGGCCGGTCACGGCCCTCAGGGTCGCGTGGTCGGCCGGGCCGGACAGTACCGACACCGCGTACAGGACGGTCCGGACATCGGGCCGGAGCCGCTGGACACGTTCGAGCATGGCGTCGCGGATCGTGGGCGGCACGTCGATGCGGTCCAGCCGGCGCCGTGCCCACCCGCCGTCCTGGCTGATCAGGTCGGCCCTGTCGTGCATCAGCCGCACCGACTCCTCCACCGCCAGCGGCACACCCTCCGTGCGTGCGTGCAGGAAGGTCGCGAACTCGGTCGAGACGTGTCCGTCGGCCAGCATCGACGAGACGAACGACGCGGTCTCGGGGATGTCCAGCGGCTGCAGTGTCAGCCTGACCAGGTGCGCGTCGGCTGGCGGCCGGGAGGACAGCCGCAACAGCAGCGAGTCGGCGGGCACTTCCTCCCGCCGGTAGGTCAGCACCACGCTCAGCGTCTGCGGTCGGCGGGAGACCAGGAACAACAGGAACTCCAGCGTCGCCTCGTCCGCCCAGTGCACGTCCTCGATCGCCAGCACCGCGACGTCGAGCCGCCCGAGGACCTCGACGAACGCGCGAAACAGCCGGTGCCGGGCGGCGCTCGCGTCCTCCAGTGGCTCCGGCGCGGGAGGCAGGTCGTCGGCCCACTCGGGGAACAGGGGCCGCAGCGCACCGCCCAGCCCGCTCAGCCCCAGGGTGGCAACGTTGTCAACACCGTCGCGCACCGCGTCCACGACCGCCCCGAGCGTGTACGGCACCCGCAACTCCGGGCAGGCCCCGACGAGGACACGACGTCCCCGCTCGGCCTGCGACCCCAGGAATTCGCGCAACAGCCGGGTCTTGCCGATACCCGCCTCACCGTCGAGCAGGACGAGCGCGGGGGCCGGCCCGAGCGCCCCGCCCAGGGCGGCGAGCTCCCGCTCCCGGCCCACGAACCGCGGCCCGGAGAGCGCCGGATGCCGACCGGCATCGGTCTGGGTCCGTCCAGCCACCGTCCGCTCCCTTGATCGATCAACGCCACGCCGGTGCTGACTTTATCCGGGAGAGATCATTTGGGTGGCGGTACCGGCTCGGACAGCTGAACGACGAGCGATCCCGCGGGCTCCTCGTACGGGGTCGCCATCGCCGTCGGGCATGTTCCCGGCGCCGACGCGGTGCCTGCCGGTCGCCGGGCACGCCGACACGCGCAGGAGGGCCTCCTCGCGTCACCCGGATGGGCTAATCGCACGGCGCCCGCGGACGTCTCGTGCTGGCCTGGAGGGGGTGTACGAGCGAGGCGACACCATGTGCGACCTGCGGCAACACTATGTCGGCCCCACCCCATCGCCGACCGGCGCAGCATCCGAAATCGCCGCGTGTCGCCCGCACAGACCACAACCACGGGAGTAACCCATGGCTGACCCCACGAAGAGCAGCGGCGGCGGCATGATGGACGAGCTGCAGGCACTGCTCGAGGGTGCGACGAAGCTCCTGAGCGACAGCGGCCTGAAGGGCGTCGTCGACTCATGGCTCGGCAACGGTCCCAACGAACCGGTCACGACGAGGCAGATCGAGGACGCGTTCGGCGCCGACAAGGTGGCCGAGGCCAGCAAGCAGGCCGGCGTGAAGCCCGACGCCCTCGCCGCCGAACTGCCCGAGGTCATCGACAAGGCATCTCCCGACGGCAAGATCGACATACGCAGTAGCAGCATCGAGCCGTCCTCCATCGACGCCCGCAAGGAATCGGTCATCGACGTGCTGGGCCACACGATCGAGCGCCGCGGGTGACCACCTGCGACGACCGTCCCAGGGCCGGCGCTCACCCGTAGCGCCGGCCCTGTCCGTTCCGGATCACGGTGCCGGAGCAGCCCTTTCCGCACCCGCGGCAACTCGTACGCGTTGAAGGCGGTAGAAGAGGTGGTCGTCGTGGAGTGAGGGGGCGGGAAGACGTGGACGTGTACGAAGCCGTGGACAGTCGCCGGGCGGTGCGGGCGTTCAGCGACGCGCCGGTGTCCAAGGAGACGCTGGAGAGAGTGCTGGCCGCGGCGACGCGGGCTCCGTCGAGCGGCAACCTCCAGCCCTGGCATGTGTACGTCGTGACCGGCGAGCCCTTGGCCGACCTGAAGCGGCGCGCGACGGGCAGGGCGCTGGCGGGAGACCCGGGTGACGATCGGGAGTACCCCATGTACCCGGCCGAACTGGCCTCTCCCTATCTGGACCGCTTCTCCGCCGCGGCCGCCCAGCGGTACCAAGCACTGGGGATCGAGCGCGACGACCCCGACAGGCCCAGGAAGATCGCGGCCTTGAACTCGGAGGCGTTCGGGGCGCCGGTCGTCCTGTTCTGCTACCTCGACCGGACGATGGGGCTCGGACAGTGGGCCGACGCGGGGATGTACCTGCAGACGGTCATGCTGTTGCTGAGGGCGGAAGGCCTGCACAGTTGCCCCCAGGTGATGTGGACCATGTACCGCAGGACCGTCAGCCAGGCCGTCGGGGCAAGCGACGGCCTCGTGCTGTTCTGCGGCGTCGCGGTGGGCTTCGAGAAGGAAGGCGTGCCTCGACTGCGCACGGGCCGCGCGGACATCACGGAGACGGTGAGCTTCGTCGGGACGTGACCGCCGGGCCCAGCGGAGCCTTCGCCCCGCTGCTTGTCAGTAGCGGTGGCCGGGCCAGTGCGGATCCGTCCAGCGGTCCTCGCCCGTGAGTCCGAGCAACCGTATGCGGTGCTGCAGCCCGGTCGACGCGCCCGACTCACGGAGCCGGGCGGCACCGTGACCGAGGAGCCAGGCGACCAGTTCGGCGCGCATCTCCTCTTCGTCGTGCTCGTACCACCCGATGTACCACGGCAGGCCGTCCCCCAGGAGTTGGTACTCCCAATCCGCCGCCGCGTCAGCGAGGCGCCGGTCGCTGAGGTGCCCGGTCTGTTGCTGCCATGCGGCAAGCCAGGGGCGGAGTGTTCCTGATGCCTCCGCGCACATCACCAGGACCTGGTGCGCCGGGACGGCCGCGTCCGGGTCGGTAAGGCTCTGCGCCCACCAGGCGTGCAGGAACTCGTGTACCGGAGCGGCGTGGTCGTCGGGCCACTGCTGCCAGTGGCCGCGGGCGAAGGACGTCCCGGCTTCTTCCAGCCGGAACATGGGGTCCGCGCCGTCGGCGACAAGGGCCCGGGAGAACTGCGGCAGGATACGGCGCGCCACAGCCGCGTCGTCGGTCCAGTCGACGGCCTGCCAGGTCCGGCGCAGGAGGTCCGGCTCGAGCATCACCTCCGGCGTCTTCAGGAGGGCGAGCTCCTCCGGACTTCCCCAGTGACATTCGCAGTTGTGCTCGTCCGGATGTGCGGTCATGCCCCGGACGGTGACGGCGAGGTCGTCCAGGGCTGCGTCGAGTCGGCGACGTGCGGGATGGTCGGCGAGATGCATGATGTGCCCGGCCTTCGAGGGACTCCGCGCGGCTTCCGCCGGGCGAAGATCACTACGTTGGTCGATCGGGCTCCTTGCGCACGAACGGGGCGGCGTACTCCGACGGCTGTCGGTGTACGCCGCCCTGGGGTGCGGCACGTTGCGGGAGACGGCCCGCGTCGCCATGGCGGTTGCTTCGCGTCCTGGTTGGAAGCGACTACAGGCTGCGCGCGGTGATGTCGCCGTAGGAGGTGGTCGCGTGGATGTCCAGGTCGGCGGCATCACCGTCGGTGTTCTTGAGGGCGTTGTGGATCCGGCCGTAGGCGGTGCCGGCGTCCAGTGAGGCGGAGGCTCCGCGGGCGGCGCCCACCGAGATCCCGCCGTGCTCGGTCCGCAGTGTGACGGTGCCGCGTACGGCTTCGGTGATGAGGAGGTCGCCCTTCTGGGTGCTGATCTCGGCGGGGCCGCCCAGGCGTCCGACGGCGATGTCGCCGGCGAGGACGGAGATGCGGGCGCTCTCGGTCTCGTCGAGCTTGACCGTGGCCTGCTGGCCCTCGAAGACGACGTCGCCGAGCCGTCCCACGCCGCGGAGTTCGGCGGCGGCCGCCTTCGCCTCGATGCGGGAGCCGGTGGGCAGTTGGACCGTCACGTCGACGGACCCGGATGCGCCGAGGATCCGGCTCTTCGCCGCCGGGAGCTCGATCCGCAGCACGCCGTCACGGTAGGCGACCTCGGCCTGCTCCGCCGCCTTCACGTCGCGGCTCTTCGCGGCGTCCGCGGGCAGGACCTCGACGGTGGCGTCGGCCCGGTCGGCGGCGATGAACCGGATGCGCCCGGCGGGGACGTCGAGGACGGCCAGGATCGGGGCGGGGGTGTCGAACTTCTGCATCGTGCTCTCCTTCGTCTCCATCGGGCGCCGGTGCGTCCCGGTGTTTCTGACAAAAGAAACGCTACGTTGCGTTCGCTGATACGGCAACAGATTTGTTGCACAACTAGCGCATCATTGCAGGTCATTGCTGAGAATTCATTGCAATGGTTGTGGACGCAATGCAACGCCTTATCCTCAGGGCATTGCAATGGATGAAAGGTGAACGCTACAGAGAAGACCCTGCGACAGCTGCTACGCGGAGCAGCCCGCGACACTTTCGGGCGGCACCTGAGAGCCAGGCCCACATCCCCGATGGACGGCGGGCCTCGATGGGCACACGGCCCACCCCTCGCTACGACCTCAGCCCGTCGCGGCCCGGCGCCAGGCGGAGGCGAGAGCGATGCGCTGGAGTTGCCGCGTGGTCAGGACGGGTTCGGCCCGGGACGCGGGCAGTTGGTAGGCGGGCGCGTTGACCGCGGTGATCACCACGCGCAGGCCGTCGGTGCGCAGCGCCGGGGGCAGCAGGTCGGCGATGGTGTCGGTGATCTGACGGCCGGTCATCCTGGGGACGAGCGACGTTCCGGGTAGAGCGGTCCGCGGGACGGGCGTGGCGGACAGGACGGGCTTCCAGGCGGGTGAACCGGCGATGGCCGCGAGGGCCTTCGCCGTCAGGGGAAGCGGGGACTCCCCGGTCGTCGGGCTCCCTGTGGCACCAGGGGCCTGTGAGACGAACACCTGGGTGCCGTCCTTGTGGGTGAGCAGCGTGGTCAGCACTGCCGCCCCCGACGGTCGCTTCTCGTCCGCCGGGGACCGGTCCTGCGTGAGCAGGGCTCCGTCGGACAGCCGGGCCCGCGTGCAGCGGCTGTACGGGTGATAGGCCGAGTCGGGACACGTCGAGAACTGCTCGGGTATTGGAAGCGAGTACCGGTTCACGGTGACCGTGAGCCGTGCATCACGATCGCCCGACGACGACCGGCTGCTGCTGAACGTCGCCGCTCCGCGGGGCTTTTGCCCGTGTCGTGGCGCCATGTACGCGACCCGCGACGGCCGTACGGGGGCCGGCGTTTGACCTTACGATTGCCCTTACGTGCGGGCGCTGATACGTCACCTCGCCAACGTGGCGATAGGGGCTGTCCCGGTGATCGCCATCGCGAACGGCGGGTGGACGGAAGAGGGATGTGATGACGTCACCCGGATTCCCAAGGCTGCAGGAACGCGTCAGGGAGTTGTCGGACGAGCAGCGGTACGCGGACGCGTACCGCCTCGTCACCGACGAGGGGCCGCAGTTCACAGAGAACGAATCGGACGTCTACTACCTGCGGTCGTGTGCGGCCGCACGGATGGGTGATGCCGACCTCGCCGTGGCACTCTTGCGAGAGGCCCTGGCGCGGGGCCACTGGTACGGCGAAGTGTTACTGCGTCAGTCGCCGTCCTGGGACTTCTTGCAGGGCACGGCCGACTTCGAGGAGGCGGCGCGTGAAAGCACGGCTCGCCAGCGAGCCGCCTCCGGCCCGTCGCGCTACCTCGCCATGGGCCACGAAGCCGGGGCGGAGCAGTACCGCGCTGTCGTCGCCCTGCATGGCAACGGCGGGAACGCCCACGAATCGATGAGCGGCTGGCGAGGGGTCGTGGGCGAAGGCCGACTGCTCGTGGCCTTCCAGTCCTCGCAGTGGATCGCACGCAATCGCGCTGTCTGGGACGACGAGGCCGTGGCCCTGCGGGACGTCCGCGAACAGTACGCGGCGCTGACGGCGGATCGCCGGTTGGACCCGGGTCACCTGGTCGTCGCGGGCTTCTCCATGGGCGCCGAGACCGCCTTGCGCACGGCGCTCGAAGGGAGTGTCCCGGCGCGTGGCTTCGTCCTGCTGGGGATGGCCGGGCCGCGTACTGCCCACCCTGCGTCCTGGATGCCGTTCATCGAGAGGCGGCGCCGGAGCGGCCTTCCGTTGCGCGGCTTCTTCTTGGTGGGCGCGGACGACGACGGCGGCGTGCGGTACGAGAAGCTGTCCGCACTCGCCGGTTTTCTCGCCTCGCAGGGAGTCCCCTGCGAGGTGGAGGTGCTGCCGGGACTCGGGCACGAGTATCCGGGCGACCTTCTCCCCCACATCAGGCGGGCACTCGCCTTCATCGACTCGGACGACCGGGGACACGCCGTCGCCGACGGTCCTTCGTCTGCTTCGTAGGGCGCAGCGGGACGCCCAGGGGTGCCACGCGTCACGGCCGGCCGGGCGCTGTTCCCCCACGCGGCGCGCCCGGCCTGCCCTTGCGGGCGTGCGCCCGCACTCAGCCTTCCGTGACCCGGATGATCGTCTTGCCGGGGGTGCGGCGCCCCTTGTGGGTGAAGGCTGCGGGTGCCTCGGACAGGGGCAGCACATCCCCGACGATCGGCTTGAGTCGGCCGTCCCGGACCCGCTGGACGAGGTCCGCGAGACGTGCCCGGTCGACCTCGACGACGAAGAAGACGGCCCGCCCGTCGTCGGGCTGGACGGTTGGTGGCTCCGCGATGGTGACGAGCGTGCCGCCGGCGCGGACCAGCGCCGTCGAGCGTTCGAGGATGTCGCCGCCGAACACATCGAGTACCAGGTCGACCTTGCCGACGTCTTCGAGCCGGTCGTTCTGCAGGTCCACGAACGCGTCCGCGCCGAGATCGAGCGCGGTGCTCCTGCCCGCGGCCCGGCCGGTGCCGATCACCCTGGCGCCCGCCTCGCGTGCCAGCTGCACGGCGATCGACCCGACCCCTCCCGTGGCGCCGTGGATCAAGACGGTCCGGCCCGTGGTGAGGTGCCCGTGGTCGAAGAGGCCCTGCCATGCGGTCAGCCCGGAGATCGGCAGCGCGGCGGCCACCGTGTGGTCGACGTCCACCGGGAGCGGAGCGAGATTGCGGGCCTCCACCGCGACGTACTCGGCCAGTGAGCCGTTCCGGGTCCAGTCGGCCAGTCCGAACACCCGCTGGCCCACGGTCAGGCCCGTGGTTCCGTAGCCCAGTTCGGCCACGACGCCCGACAGTTCGTGCCCGGGTACGCTCGGCGTCCGGTCACGGCCGGCCCGGTCGGACCAGGTTCCCGGCCACTCGAGCTCCCCCGGCGTGAAGCCCGCGGCGTGCACCCGTACGATGACGTCGTTCTCGGCGGCGTGCGGGTGGGGCATGTCGGTGAGCGAGAGCCCATCGGCTCCGGCGTTCCGGTCCCGAGCGGTGACGGCTTGCATGACAAGTCCTCTCTTAAGCAAATTTACCCATCAGAATTTCGCCGACGCGGAAAGACCATTCACTGTTCGGCGCGCACGAGAATCCATGACCACACCAAGATATCGGCACCATCGCAGAGAATCGTTCTGCGCTTTGTCATGAATTCCCTCTGCCATCAACAAGCGCTCGGTGAGCGATCCCTTCGCTATGAGGTCGGCTCCGACCCTCGGTCTGCGAGTCCGCGCGCATCCTGCCCCCGAGAGGCCCGAGAGCACGTGACCGGCCGGCGTGGAGGGCGGCACCCATGGAGAGCACCCCGACGAACCCGACGTACAGGTAGCCCGTGGTCTCCAGTCCCCACACGGGAGCCGCGAACCCCGCCGCGAGGGCGGGGAGGCTCAGCGCCGCGTAGCTGATCACGTAGACGGCGGAGAAGACCTCCGACCGCGACTTCGCGCTCGTGACCTCACTGATCACGCGGAGGCTGCCGTTGAAGGTCAGGCCGACCCCCAGCCCCGCGACGACCGCCCCGCCCGCAGAGACGAGCGGTGACGCGAGAGCCATGGCGACCGCCAGTCCGGCCGCGCCCAGGGCCAGGAGCACCGCTCCCAGCAGGGTGGCGAGCCGAGCCGTGTGCCGCACGGACCACAAGCCGCCCACGCTGTTGGCCAGGAACAGCACTGCGATGCCGAGTCCGCCCGCGGCGCCGGACCGCACGTGCAGGACGTCTCTCACCAGCGATGGGGTGAGCGCGAGGAACAGCCCCGTGACGGACCACCCTGCGACGAGGGCGGGGACGGACGCGAGAAACGCCGGCCGGACATCCCGGGGGACCCGGACCCTGAGACGCAGCAACGCCAGTCCACCGGCGCGTGGGGCGCGCGTCTCGGGCATCGCGAGGACGACCGCGGCCAGAACCACGAACGTGCAGGTGAGGACGGGAAAGACGTACGCGTCGGGACGCGGGGTGAACCGGACCAGCAACCCCACCGTCCCGGCGCCGGCGGCCATGCCGAAACTCGTGCCCACCGCCGTCATCGTCGGCCCCAGATGCGGACGCCCCTGGGGCGAGAGCTCGACCAGACCGGCGGCGAGACCGCCCGTGGCCGCCCCGGTGGCGATGCCCTGCACCACCCGCGCGACCAGGAGGGACACGACTCCCTCGGCCGTCCAGAAGATCGCCGTGCTGGCCGCCGCCACCAGGAGGGCGGCGGCCAGCACCGGGCGGCGACCCACGTGGTCGCTCAGCGATCCGACCGTGAGCAGGGCACCGAGCAGACCCACGACGTACACCGCGAAGACCACCGTCAGCATCGTGACCGACAATCCCCAACGCGCCCGGTACAGGGGGTAGATCGGTGAGGGTGCGCTCGCCGTGGCCATCATCACCACGTTCGCGGAGACGAGCACGGTGAAGGCGGCGCCTCGTCCGAGACGGACGCCGGCGCGACGCCGGTTCACATGTTTCATCACGTCGTCCACTACGGCTGTCTGATCAGCTCGGCCAGGGCGCGCCCATGATGCGCTCGACCGTGGTCGTACGACGGAACCCGGGGATGAAGTGCTCCAGCACGTCCGCGTTCACGGTCCCGTTCGTGGTCTCCGGGCGGTGCTGGAGTCCGTCGACGAAGGCCTGCAGGAACTCGTTCTTGAAGTCGCCCCGCGGATGGAGGGCGATCACCTCTTCCACCTGGGCGCGATCCAGCTCGTCCAGGCCCAGGCCGAGCACGTCGGTCAGGACGCCGAGATTCGTGATGGCGATCTCCGGGCCCATCCGGTCGGGAATTCCCGGTGTCGTGTGCAGCGCGATGGCCGTCCAGACGACGTCGGCGGCCGTGGCCGGGAAACCGCGCTCCAGCATGAACTTGCGCGCGTGGTCGGCTCCGTCGACCTCGAACCGCTGCTCCACGTCGGAAAAGGGCGTCATGAGGCCGGTGTCGTGGAACATGGAGGCCAGGTAGAGCAGCTCCGGGTCGGGGTCGAGACCGAGCCTGCGGGCATGAATGGCGCCGAAGACGAAAACGCGCCGGGAGTGATGGTAGATGAGGGGGCTGGTCGTCTCCTGGACGAGTCGGGTGGCTTCGGCGACCGCGGCTGTTTCGGGAATCTCTACACCGGCGATGATCTCGGTCATGACCTCTGCGCTTTCTTATTTCGGTGTGTTATGAAGGAACGGTGCCTCCGACTTCCACACTGCCGACCACCGGGCGTTCGGCGCCACCGCAGTCCCGCCACGAGTCACCCGAATCCGGACGGGCGGAGAATGGCGGTGTGAACCCTGCTGCGCATCAGGTCGTGATCCTCGTCTATGACGGGGTC
Organism: Streptomyces sp. PA03-1a; assembly: GCF_033792805.1. Taxonomy (NCBI): domain Bacteria; kingdom Bacillati; phylum Actinomycetota; class Actinomycetes; order Kitasatosporales; family Streptomycetaceae; genus Streptomyces; species Streptomyces sp. PA03-1a. Next base: position 9,459 of record NZ_JARAVO010000058.1, on the reverse strand, counting down.
ACGCTGCTGGACGTCGCCGGCCCCGCGGAGGTGTTCGCGGAAGCGAACCGGTTCGGGGCCGACTACCAGGTCGTGCTGGTCTCACCGACCGGGGACGACGTCGCCTCGTCCATCGGGGTCCGGATCGCCGTCTCCGGCGCCGCCACGGAGCTCGCCCCTCATACGTTCCTGGTGGCCGGCTCGGACCTCTACCCGCGCAACGCCGTAGCCCGTGACCTGCTCGAAGCGGCGCAGACGCTGGCCGTCAAGGCCGACCGGGTCGCGTCGATCTGCACCGGGGCATTCGTCCTCGGCGCCGCCGGTCTCCTGGACGGCAAGCGCGCGACCACGCACTGGAAGGTCACGGACCAACTCGCGGCACGGCACCGGGCCAGCCGCGTCGAGCCCGACGCGATCTACGTCCGTGACGGCACCACGTACACCTCGGCGGGCGTGACCGCCGGCATCGACCTCGCGCTGGCACTCGTCGAGGAGGACTACGGCCCTGATCTGACCCGCGACGTCGCCCGTTCCCTGGTGGTGTATCTGCAGCGTTCGGGCGGCCAGTCGCAGTTCTCCGCCCCGCTGCAGGGACCACCGCCCCGCTCCCCGGCCATCCGCAGGATCACCGACCTGGTGACGGCCGATCCCGCGGGCAACTACTCGGTCGGCGAGCTCGCCAAGCACCTCAATTTGAGCCCCCGGCACCTCACCCGGCTCTTCCGCGACGAACTTTCCACCACGCCGGCCCGGTACGTGGAGTCGGTCCGGTTCGACATGGCGAAAGCCCTGCTCGACCAAGGGCACACCGCGACCCAGGTGGCGTCCCTCGCCGGATTCCCGAGTTACGAGAGCATGCGGAGGGTTTTCGTGAGGCGAATGGCGATAAGCCCCGCCGCGTATCAACGCCGCTTCAGGACCGCGCACCGCGCCGGAACCGGGCAGCAGTGAGCACGCATCGCATTCGCTGAACTTGATATGTCGGATCCGCACAAGCGGCACAGCAGCGACCCACGGGGGCGACAGCCGTGCCCCTCAGCGGCACGGTCAGGTCGGCGGGGGCGACCATCATGCGTCACGGTGATGCTGACCTCGCCGGGACCGGGAAGCGGCTCCTCGGCGTCAATGAGCTCGATGACGTCGGGCCCGCCGTAGCGGCTGATGGACGTGGCCTTCATCAGGGACTCCTCATGTGCAGCCCGTTCGCCGGAACCGACGCTCGGACCATGTCCGTACCGCTGCCCGAAGCAGACAGCGGACGGCCTCGGTCACCGCCGACCGGCGGGAGATGGGACCCATCCCCACAGGCTCAGGAAGCAGGCGTCTCCAGCCGCCAGCAACCCGCCGGCTCCGGACCATCCCCGCAAGGTGCGGGCACTGGGAGCAGGGGGCGATCGGCCGCCTCGCATTCGCCGGTCCCGTGCGGGTCATGCCCTCGATCAGTGGTGCTCCCACGAAACCGTGAAGCGGCCGGCATGGGGAAGTGTCGGTTCTGAAGGCAGGCGTTCGTCGTAGGGTGAGGGGCGGCCGAAGCAGGCCAACGGCCAAGGGAGGCACGTATGACGCGGTACCTGATCTCGTTCGATGACGGCGCGATGACCTTCCCCGAGGAGGAGTTGCCCGAGGTGGCCGAGGCCTCGCACGAGGTGGTGCGCAAAGCTCAGGACGCCGGTGTGTGGGTCTTCGGCGGTGGACTGGAAAGGCAGCAGGCGAGCGTCGTGGCCACCGACGGGTCCGTCACGGATGGCCCGTACCCGGAGACCAAGGCGGTGCTCGGCGGGTTCTCGATCATCGATGTGCCCTCACGTGAGGACGCGCTGGAGTGGGCTGCCAAGATCGCTGCCGCATGCCGCTGTGCGCAGGAGGTCCGGGAGATCATGCCCGACTCGACCGTCTGATCGAAGACGACCCGCGGCGGCTGGGGCCTGGTTCGGCAGTGCCTTGTGACCTATGGGCGCGATCGGCATGCCAGCCCTGCAGAACGCTCAGTGCAACGACCGGACAGTACCGGCGTTGCCGTGCCGTCGGTCAGGTAGTCGGCGGCACGATGTCAGAGGGGCTGCTTAGGGTGACGTGCAAGACCAAGGGTAAGTGTGCCGGGGTGTTCGAGTCGTCGGGGGGGGTTGTCGTGGCCTGGTGGAACGGGGAGCCGGAAGATCGGCCGCAATGGGTGCTCGATCCGCTGGCGGGGGTGGGCCCGTTGCGGTTCGGGATGGACTCCGATGAGGTCGAGGCGGCGCTGGGAGGAGTACCCCGCAGTGGCTCGCAGGTCGCCCGGAACGGTCTCCTTCGACGGCATCGACCTGATCGGCAAAATGAGCCTGGTCGTCAGGTGCTCGGGCGATCTCGGTCCGAACGGGCTCAACATGTACGTCCGGTCCGCCCGAGCGGGTGACGTCATGGTCAGCGAGGCGAGGTTGTGCGCCGCCGGCTGGGAAGACCATGGCTGACACCACCAGAGGGCTCGATCGCGCATGTCCGAGGCCTATCCGATCCGGCAGTTGAAGGAGCCCGCATGACACAGGCTGAGCAGAACAACCGTCGGCCACGGCGCATCGACGAACTTCAGGACGTCTACGACTTTCTGGACGAGGTACGCCTTCGCCCTAGCATGTTCGTCCGCGGGGGCTCCCTGCAGCACCTCAACTCGACGCTGTACGGGTATCGCCTGGCCATGGGCATCCACGGCATCGAGGAAGACTTCCCCTTCTGCACCCCGGGTGCGGAACCGCCCTTCAGCCGGTGGCTTTGCCAGCGCAACGGCGAGGAAAGCTCGCTGGGCTGGTCGACGCAGATCGAGCGCGAGGCCGAGGCCACCGGAACACCAGCGATCGAGCTGTTCTTCAGCCTGCTCGACCAGTTCCGAGCCGAGCACGATCAAGCGGGGCGATAGCCCTCTCCAGGCTAGCGTCGCTCCGCCGGCCGCCGGCGCCACGCGGGGTCAGTCGTCGGCTTCGGCCACTGCCTTCTGCCATGGCCACCGCCCGGTGATCTCGAGCTCGAGAGAAAAGCTGAGGAAGGTCCGGATGCCCACGATCACGGCCAGTACTCCGACGCTTGCGTACGTCGGTGCGACGGCGACCGTGCGGATGATGTCGCCGGCTACGAGGAACTCCAGCCCCAGCAGGATCGACCGCCCGACGCGACGGCGGTAGTCGCGGTACACGCCTGCCTGTCGGCGACCGAGCCGCACGGCCGCGAGGACGGTCGCCAAGAGCGTCCCCACGACGATGACGGCTACGCCCGCGGCGTCAACGGCTCGACCGGCCAGCTCCACGACGTGTTGGAGCTCCACAGAATCCCCTCTCGCACCGACCCGGGTCCGCTCGTCCATGGTCCGCAAGCTCTGTTACCACCGCACCCTCGCGCAGTGGACCGGCGACCGTCGACGGCGCCCGTTGAAAACGTAATCATCGGGCGGACGCGAGCGCCATTCCCCCGCTGCGAGTTCTTCAGCGCATTCCGTCGAGTACTTCGTCAGTCGACAGCAAGGCATGGGCGAAGAAGCGGTAGTTGATGATCGCCGCCTGATAGCCGTCGCCCCATTCCGGGTGCCGGGGTCCGGCTGTCGCATCCCTGACCACGGCTACCTCGAATCCCTCCTCGATGAGGTGACGCATGTGGGACTCGACGCACATGTTCGCCAGCATCCCGCCGAGAACAATCCTTTGCATTCCCCGCTTGCGCAGTTGCAGCACCAAGTCGTTGGATTCCGGACCGAACACCTTGTGCGGGCTGGCGACCACCGTTCTGCCGTCTTCGATATAAGGCTTGAAGCGGTCCAGCCAGTCCGCCCCGGAGTTTCGGAACCCGGTCAGATCGAGCTGTCCCGCCCGTGCGAACGTGTGGGTTTCCAGCTCGCTCGTCTCGAGCGGCCCGTTCATTCGCCATCCGTTGTCGGTCGGGTAGAAGTAATGGGGCGAGATGAAGACCTCATATCCGCCCGCCTTGGCCGCCTCGAAGATTCTCTCCATGTTCTCGACGGTTCTGTTCTCCGTGACGCTCGCCCCCACCGCGTCCCAGTTCGCTCCGCTCTCGCTCAGCACGTCGTTCTGTGGGTCAATGAAAACGACCGCCGTGTCGGTATTCCTGATTTCCACCTGGTGCTCCTCACGCGACAACGAACCACTGGCGGGACAATTACCGGTACAGCGGATGTCCTTCCGAAGCACATTCCGATCCGGAGACGCGAGGTACCTTCCCGCGGAGGCGCTGTCCCGGTCATTCGGCCCTCCGTTCCACTTTGCCCCATCGCGGGGCGTTCTGCATCGGTGTATTGCTGCACCTCGGTCCTCGTCCCTGCCCTCCCCGGCGAAGCGCGGGCGGCCGTGAATCCTGACATCACTTGATCAGCGGCTGGTCACATGTGACGGCCGCCGGTCACCTCGATGACCGTCCCCGTGAGGTACGACGCGAGGTCCGATGCGAGGAAGAGCGCCACCGAGGCCACCTCCGGCGCCTCGCCGGGGCGTCGCATCGGGATCTCGGCGAGTTTCGCGTCCCGGATGTGGGCCGGCATCGCCTCGGTCATCGGCGAGCGGATCAGACCCGGGGCGACGGCGTTCACCCGCACGCCGTGGTGGGCCGTCTCCTTGGCCGCGGCCTTGGTGAGCCCGATGATTCCGGCCTTCGCCGCCGAGTAGTTGGTCTGGCCGACGAAGCCGACCTTGCCGGAGATGGAGGAGAGGTTCACGATCGCGCCGGAGCGCTGTTCGCGCATGACGGCGGCGGCCAGTCGGGTGCCGTTCCAGCAGCCCTTGAGGTGTACGGCGACGACCTGCTCGAACTGCTCCTCGGTCATCGTCCGCATGGTCGCGTCACGGGTGATGCCTGCGTTGTTGACCATCACATCGAGCCTGCCGAACGTCGAGACGCACAGGTCCACGGCGCTCTGGACGTCCGCCGCGGCGGTGACGTCGCACGCCGCCGTCACGACCCGGTCGCCCGCCAGCAGATGGGCGAGGTGGTCGACGTCGAACCGCAGTGACGCGAGGTCGGGTTCGGTCAGTTCGTGGGCGCCGGAGCGGCGGTGGGCCGCTCGCGATCCGGCGCCGTACGACGGTTGCAGGGCCTGCCCCGGGCCGGCCGTGAGCAAGGTGGTGCCGCGGCACTCCGCGTCGGCGACGAACGCCCCGTCGCGGGTGCGGGCGTATGCGAGGGCACGCCCGAGGACGGCCGGTTCGAGGAAGGGAAGGTCCGCGGGGAGTGAGGCCACGGCGCATCGGGGGTGGATCGCCCGGGCCGTCTGCTCGCCCTGCCGGAGGGCCTCGTTGAGGCCGGGGCCGTCGGTCAGGACGGGGCGCACGTCGAGGTCGTCGACGGCGTCGAAGTCCTGGAGGCGGTCGAGTACGACGATGACCTCGCCGACCCCGGGTGCCGCCCGTGCGGCCGTCACGGTGTCGCGGAGCAGGGCGCGGGCGACGCTCCGACGGTCCCGCGGGACCAGTTCGAGGCGGCTCTTGGCCAGTCGCAGGTCCTTCTGCGGGATGACGATCACCCAGTCCGACCGTCTCATCGCAGGAACCCGACGCTCAACGGCAGGGCGCGGTGCACCTCGGTGTCGAACCCGAGCGCGGCCCGCGCGCACTCGGCGGTGACGTCGTCGTAGGTGGTGGTGCGCTGTCGGGTGGTCCTGCCCGCCGCGGTCGCCAGGTCCTTGATACCGGCGATCGTCCACATCGACCCGTTGGTCGATCCGGCCATGCGGCTGATGGTCTCCTCCATCAGCGTGCCGCCGAGGTCGCTGGCTCCGCCGCGCAGCATGTCGACGCAACTCTCCGGACCGAGCTTCACCCAGGAGCAGGCGATGTTGTCGATGTGGCCGTGCATGAGGAGCCGTGCCAGTGCGTGGACGGCACGGTTGTCGCGGCGCGACGGGCCCGGACGGGCGATGCCGGCCAGGTAGATGGGCGAGCTCTGGTGCACGAAGGGCAGCGGCACGAACTCGGTGAATCCGCCGGTCTCCTGCTGCAGCCGGACCAACGTCCGCATGTGGTCGACCCAGTGGCGCGGCTCTTCGACATGGCCGTAACCCGACGGGTACGTCGGGACGTCGTTCCCGCCCGACGGCGAACCCCCGCCTTTCCGGCTGGGAAGGACGGGGGTTCGCCGTCGGGAGGTCACGTACGCGGGTCGCGCGTGCTCCACGTGCCGTGTCACGGGCCGGTGGTGCCGGGCGTTCTCACGCCCGGCCCGGGGCACTTCATGCGCCCGCGGCGTCCTCGGCCTCCCAACGCAGCAGGTCGCCCGGCTGGCACTCCAGCACCTCGCAGAGCGCGGCGAGCGTCGCGAAGCGCACCGCCTTGGCACGGCCGTTCTTGAGCACGGCGAGGTTGGCGGGCGTGATCCCCACGCGGTCCGCGAGCTCGCCCACGGACATCTTCCGCCTGGCCAGCATCACGTCGATGTCGACGGAGATCGGCATCAGATCACCTCGTCCAACTCGGCCCGCATCTGCGTCGCCTCGACGTCGCGCGCGACGGCCTGGGCGAGCAGCATCCGCAGCACGAGCACCATCAGCGCGACCCCCAGGATGGCCACGCCGACCCCGCCCATGATGACGGTGACGCCCGGGTCCTCCCGCTGGCCCGGAGCATTGATGGCCGTGACCGCGAACCACACGAGGGCGGCCGCCACGATCGCGCCGATCATGACGTCCACGTACCGGAAGGCGGCGTGGGAGAACACGGTTCCGCGTTGCACCATCCCCACAAGCCGCCAGACGCAGACCAGGGCAACCTGGGCCGACAGCATCCCCAGGATCGTGATCAGGCGCAGCGGGGTCAGCGGGAGCGACCCGTCCTCCGGGTCGTTGCCCGACACCAACGCCCACACCATCCCCGCCTGTACGAACACGGTGCCGGCAAACACCACCACCAGCACGGCGCGCAGCGCACGCACGGTCAGCTTTCCCATGACCTACCCTTCCATCGAGTTACGATGGAAACCTATCGAATCTCGATAGGTGAAGCAAGGGCGGGGACGGAGGGTGGGCGGCGCCACGCACCGTTGCGGAACGCTGTGGCGGTTCCCCGAACCCGGAAGAACCGGCCGAGTGCCTACGCACGCGTGTCACGCCGGTAGGTGTAGAGGATGAAGCCCTCGTGGAACCTGCCCACCTTGTCGTACAGCGCGCGAGCCGGGGCGTCTTCCAGGGTGTTCCAGTAGAGGCCAGGGGCGCCGTGTTCCTCCGCGTCGCGTGCGACCCATTCGATCAGCGCGGTCGCGACACCCTGCCGCCGGACCTCCGCGTCCACGAACAGGTCCGCCAGGTAGCACTTCCCTGCGTACCAGACGCTGGCGTGGAACAGGTAGTGCGCGATGCCGACCATCCTGCCGTCCAGCCGGGCGGCGATCCCGCGTATCCGCTCGTCGTCGAGCAGGCGTCGCCAGGTCCGTTCGTAGCTGTCGTCGTGGCGTTCGACGTCGAAGTACGTGTCCTTGCCGCGGGCCAGCACTTCCCAGCAGGCGCGGTCGGACTCGGTCAGGAAGCTGATCTCCACCATGGTGCCCATCCTGCCGCGCCGCCGGATCGGCGGTGGACGTCCGGCGGCAAGCCGGCGTCCGGCCGTCACGGGGGCGGGACGTGCCCCGGGGTGCGACGCCGGAAGTGGCGTCGGAAGTGGCGTCGGCTGATCGCTTGCCGCTGTCCGGGGACGGTGAGATCATCTGGCGCACACGTCGAAAGCGGGGTGCTGTGATGGGGGACGACGTCAGCGACCTGCACGGCGACGGTCCGGGTCCGGACCGCCGGGCATCTGCTCCTGTGCGCCGCCCTGCTCACCGCAGGCGATACCGGATCCTCCGGAGACGGTGAGCGCGAAACAGGCGGTCCCGCCCGCCGAGATACCCGTTCCAACCGGCCGCATCGTATCGCGCCGGCTGGGACTTCTCACCCTGCCCGAGAGACTCGGATCCTCCTCGGCGGACCGTCGAGGCCGCTCGGGCCGCGGTGCGCAGGCTGGACCGCACCGGCGTGTGCGGGTGGATCGTCGACCTGCACGGAAACAACGGCGGCAGCATGGACCCCATGATCCGCGGACGCCCGCACGCCCGGTCCTTCGGCTCCCCCACCTACGGAACACCCTCGGGCTCGCGCTGAGCGACGACGCCCAACTGGTGATCGCCAGCGTCGCCGAGGCCGACCGCACCGGTCACCGCCACAACCCCGACTCCCCGCTGGCACCTGACCAACCGACCCGGCCCGGCCAGGCCGAAGCCGCGGCAAGAACATGGCTTCAACAGCAACCCGGGTGTGTACCGGTGGGCTGAGCCAGGGCCGCCGGAGGCCTTGAGCCCCCGTCGCATCCACCCCCGCCGGCGTCGCGAAAACAACGCGACAGCCTCCGGCCGGAGTCCGTACCGTCGCCCCCATGAACGCAGAATCCACCACCCTGACGTGGCGACCGCTCACCACAGGCGACGCGAAGACGTCGGCCGACCTCCTCAACGCCATGGAGGCCGAGGACAAGATCGGCGAGAACTACGAGGAGGCGGACACCCTCCAGGAACTGGTGGATCCCTACGCGGACTTGGAGCGCGCGAGCCTCGCCGCCTTCGACGGCGACGTGATGGTCGGCTACATGAAGGCCACCTACAAGCCGACCGCCGAGGACGTGCACCGGATCATGGTCGACGGCGGCGTGCACCCGCACTACCGTCGCCAGGGTGTAGGCACCGTGCTGCTGAAGGCCGGGATAGCGGGCGCGAAGGCGTTGCACGCACTGCACCAGCCGACCCTGAAGCTCGAGGTCCAGGTCCAGAACTGCGAGCGCATCGCCGGTGCGGCCGAGCTCTTCCGCTCCCGGGGTTTCGCACCCGCCCGCTACTACCACTTCATGGAGCATCCGCTCGGTGACGCGATCCCGGACGCGGTGATCCCCGACGGGCTGCGGATCGAGCCGTGGTCGGAGCAGAACGACGAGGAGTTCCGGATGATCCGGAACGAGGCGTTCAAGGACCATTGGGGTACCGTGCCGGTGCCCGTGGACGCCTGGAGGAACAAGATCACCAATCACACCTTCCGGCCCGAGGTGAGCTTCCTGCTCCGGGACGCCGCGAACGGGGCCCCGGCGGGCATGCTGGTGACCATGTCGTGGGAGGCCGACACGGTGGCCACCGGCGTGCGCGAGGCACACTTCATGCTCATCGGGACGCTCCGCGACTACCGCAAGCGCGGCGTCGCCGGCGGCCTGATCCGGCACGCGCTGCGCAGCGCCGCCGACCAGGGCTACGGGAAGGCCAGCCTGAGCGTGGACTCGACCAATCCCAGTGGGGCGTTCGGGATCTACGAGAAGGCCGGGTTCGCGCCCAAGGAGCGGTACGTCCGCTGGGCGCTCGACGTCTGACGGCTTCGGTCCCCGGGGGCTCGGTCGGGTGAGTGCCTTGAGCCGGTAGGGCGTCGACCACTCCGAAAACCGATGGACACGCTCCAGGGCGCTCCGCGATCATCCAGCGCTGTGACAGATGAACCCGCCCGCC
>NZ_JARAVO010000057.1:0-41937 GCF_033792805.1 Streptomyces sp. PA03-1a | reverse complement strand
AGCGTGAGCCGGGGGCGGGGGGCGTCCGTCCGCCCACGGGCCGCACGGACGCCCCCCGCCCCCGGCTCACGCTGGACGTGTGAGAGGCGGCAGCCTCAGCCGAAGGCGGAGGTGTCGAGGGCGAACGCGAACGGCTCGGGGAGGTCGAGCTCCTTGCCGAACAGCACCCGGACGTCCTGGCGGTAGTCCTCGGCGTCCGGCTCGCTGTACAGGGTGACCGTGCCCTCGGTGCGGTCCACCAGCAGGTAGAACGGGATGCCGGCGGCGGCGTAGCCGCGTCGCTTCGGGCCGCGGTCCTTGTCCGGGCGGGAGGACTTCACCTCGACGGTCATCACGACGCCGTCCGCATCTGCCCACGAGTCGAGACCGCGGAAGAAGCGCCGGGGGGCCACGGATGCGTCGGGGACGAAGCGGCCGAGCGGGGTGATCAGCCCCTTCGTACCCACGCCGTACAGTTCTGCGGCGGACTTCCTGGCGATCTGCCAGAGCAGTTCGCCGACGGCGTCCTCGTGGTCTCCGTCGGGCGGCGGGGTCACGACGATCTCCCCCTCGATCAGCTCGGCGCGGTACCCCTCGGGCACCGTGAGGTCGAGGAAGGCGGCGAGCACGGCGTCGCCGCCGGGGCCCGAGCGTTCGGTCGCGGGCAGTGCCATCTCGCGTACCTCCTCGATCGTCGTGGTTCCGCTCCGATGTGGTCAGGTTATGCCCCGCCGGGTGGCGCGGGCGTACATCCTGCCGACGATCACCGGAGGAGGGCGGTCACGCCGTGGGGCCGGCGGACCGCGCGAACTCCGTCCCCGCGTCGTGCAGCCGCGCGTGCAGGCCCTCGAAGACGGCGGCGGCGCGGCCGCCGGGCCAGTCGGGCGGGAGGAGGGCGGGCGCCAGGCCCGGGTCGGCGTAGGGGAGGCGGCGCCAGGAGTCGAGGGCGCGCAGGTAGTCCGCGAAGGCCTCCTGCGGCGGGGTCGCCTCCCGGGCGGCCCAGGCGCGCAGCACGGGCTCGTGGGCGTCGAGGAAGGCGTGGTGGCGCTTGGCGACGGCGTCGAGGTCCCACCAGCGGCGCACGGCCGCGGCCGTCGGTTCGAAGCCGAGGTGGGTGCCGGTGAAGAGGTCGACGTAGGTGTCCAGGCCGAGCCGGCGCAGGGTGTGCAGGGCCTCCTCGTGGAGGCGGGCGGGCGCGATCCACACGCCCGGGGCGGCGGTGCCGAAGCCCAGCCGGGCCAGGCGCGAGCGGAGCAGGTGCCGCTTGTGGCGCTCGCTCTCCGGCACGGAGAAGACCGCGAGCACCCACTCCTGGTCGCCGGCTCCGCCGGCCGGGTGACCGTAGATGCGGCGATCGCCGTCGGCGAGCAGCTGCCGGGCGTCCTCGGACAGGGCGTAGCCCGCGGCGCCGGCGACGCGGTCCGGCTCCAGCAGCCCGCGGCGCTTGAGCCGGGAGACCGCCGAGCGTACCGACTGCGGGTCCACGTCCACGGCGCCCATCAGCCGGATCAGCCCGGCGACGGGTATCCGCCCGTCCCAGGCCTCGGCCCGGCCGTAGGCGCCGAAGAAGGTCACGATCAGCGAACTGGGGGTGTGCTCGGTCACGCGATCACTGTAGGTCGCGCAGCCGGAAGCGCTGCAGTTTCCCGGTGGGAGTGCGGGGCAGGGCGTCGAGGAAGGCGATCTCGCGCGGGCACTTGTAGCTCGCGATCTCCTCCCGGGTGAAGGCGCGCAGCGCCTCGACCGTGTGCTCGTCGCGCGGAGGGCCGTCCCGCAACACGACGAAGGCCCGGACGATCTGGCCGCGCTGGTCGTCCGGCACGCCGATGACCGCGGCCTCCCGTACGTCGGGGTGGCGCAGCAGCGCCTCCTCGACCTCGGGGCCCGCGATGTTGTACCCCGACGAGATGATCATGTCGTCGGCGCGGGCCACGTAGCGGAAGTAGCCGTCCGGCTCGCGCACGTAGGTGTCGCCGGTGAGGTTCCAGCCGTCGCGCACGTACTCCCGCTGCCGTTCGTCCGCCAGGTAGCGGCAGCCCGTGGGACCGCGCACCGCGAGCAGCCCCGGTTCGCCGTCCGGCACGGGGGACAGCGTCGAGGGGTCGACGACCCGGGCCTGGTAGCCCGGCACCGGCAGGCCCGTGGTGCCCGGCCGGATCACGTCGTCGGCGGCGGAGATGAAGATGTGCAGCAGCTCCGTGGCCCCTATGCCGTTGATGATCCGCAGCCCCGTCGACTCGTACCAGGCGTGCCAGGTCGCCTCGGGCAGGTTCTCGCCCGCCGACACGCAGCGCCGCAGCGAGGACAGGTCGCGGGTGCCGTGCGAGGCGAGTATGGCCCGGTAGGCGGTGGGCGCGGTGAACAGCACGGTCACCGCGTGCTCCGCGACGGCCCGGGCGAGCTGTTCGGGGCCGGCCTGCTCCAGCAGCAGCGCCGACGCCCCCACGCGCAGCGGGAAGACGACCAGGCCGCCCAGCCCGAAGGTGAAGCCCAGCGGCGGGCTGCCGGCGAACACGTCGGCGGAGGTCGGTCGCAGTATGTGCGCGGAGAAGGTGTCGGCGATCGCCAGCACGTCCCGGTGGAAGTGCATGCACCCCTTGGGCCGTCCGGTCGTCCCGGAGGTGAAGGCGATCAGCGCGACGTCGTCGGCCGAGGTCTCCACCGCGGGGAAGGGGTCCGGCCGGTCGGCTGCGAGCCGCAGCAGATCGTCCGGCGCCTCCCCGCCGTACGTGGCGATGCGCAGCCCGGGCGCCTCGCACTTGGCGAGGTCGTCGACCGCGCGGATGTCGCACAGTGCGTGCCGGACGGCGGCGATCTCGCAGATCGTCGCCAGCTCGTGCGGGCGGTGCGCCGCGAGCACGGTCACCGCGACCGCGCCCGCCTTCATGACGGCGAACCAGCACGCCACCAGCCACGGCGTGGTGGGGCCGCGCAGCAGCACGCGGTTGCCGGGCACCACCCCTAGCTCGTCGGTCAGCACGTGCGCGATGCGGTCGGAGGCGGCGCGCAGGTCCGCGTACGACCAGACCTCACCGTCCGGCATCCGCAGGCAGGGCGCCTCGGGCAGGCCGGCGGCGAGGAGTTCGGTGCCGCAGTTGAGCCGGCCGGGATAGGCCAGTTCGGGGAGGTCTTGGGTCAGGACGGGCCACTGGTCACGCGGCGGGAGATGATCCCGCGGGAAAGTGTCCACGTGTGCTGATGGCAGCAGGTCCATGGCGGGTTCGCCCCTCGTTGGCCCCTGGTTGCGGACGGATTCAGCGTAACGTGTTTGTGACGGCAGTCAACGGTACGCGATACGGGAGGTGCCGCGTGGCATCGTTCGCGCTGGACCCGGAACAGCTCAAGTGGTGTGCACAGGTCCGTGATTGGGCCGCCGAACGGCTCCGGCCGCTGGCGGGGTCCGGCGAACCCGGGCGGGTCAACCGGCCGCTGCTCGCGGCCCTCGGCGAACTCGGCCTGCTGGGGCGCCTCTTCCCCGGTACCGCCCTCGAGCTGTGCCTGCTCCGGGAGTCCCTGGCCCGGGAGTGCACCGAGGCGGAGACCGCACTCGCCCTGCAGGGCCTGGGCGCCCACCCCCTGCTGGAATCCCCCGAACTGGCCGCCCGCTGGATCCCGCGGGTCGTCTCCGGCGAGGCCGTCGCGGCCTTCGCGCTCACCGAGCCGGGCGCAGGTTCCGACGCGGCCGCCCTCGAACTGGCCGCGGAGCCCGCCCCGGACGGCGGCTGGCGGCTCACCGGCGAGAAGTGCTGGATCTCCAACGCCCCCGAGGCCGACCTCTACACGGTCTTCGCCCGGACCACCCCCGGCGCGGGGTCCCGCGGCGTCACCGCCTTCGCCGTCCCCGCCGACCGCCCCGGCCTCGGCGGCGAACACCTCGACATGCTCTCCCCGCACCCCATCGGCCGGCTGCGCTTCGACGCCGTACCGGTCGGGCGGCACGACGTGATCGGCGAGGTCGACCGCGGCTTCCGGGTCGCCATGACCACCCTCAACCGCTTCCGGCCCAGCGTCGGTGCCTTCGCGGTCGGCATGGCGCAGGCCGCCCTCGACGCCGCCACCGCCCACGCCGCCTCCCGCACCGCCTTCGGCGCGCCCCTGAAGGAGCTCCAGGCCGTCTCCCACGCCCTCGCCGAGATGGCCACCCGCACCGAGGCCGCCCGCCTGCTGGTCTACGCCGCCGCCGAGGCCTACGACTCCGGTGCCCCCGGCACCGCCCGCAGCTCCGCCATGGCCAAGCTCTTCGCCACCGAGACCGCCCAGTACGCCGTCGACGCCGCCGTCCAGATCCACGGGGCCCGCGCCCTGGAGCGCGGCCACGTCCTGGAACACCTCTACCGCGAGGTCCGCGCACCGCGTATCTACGAAGGTGCCACCGAAGTCCAGAGGTCGATCATCGCCAAGGAGCTCTTCGCATGACCCTGAACCGGATCAACCCGCCCGAGCTCTCCCCGCCCACCGGCTTCAGCCACGCCGTCACCGCCACCGGCCGCACCCTCGTCCTCCTCGCGGGCCAGACCGCGCTGGACTCCGGGGGCAAGGTCGTCGGGGACACCCTCCCCGCCCAGTTCGAGCACGCGCTGATCAACCTGCTCACCGCCCTCCAGGCCGCCGGCGGCACCCCCGCCGACCTCGCCCGCCTCACCGTCCACACCACCGACGTCGCCGCCTACCGCGACCACGCGCCCGAACTCGGCCGGATCTGGCGCGCCCTGGCCGGCCGGGACTACCCGGCGATGGCGGTCATCGGCATCACCCGCCTGTGGGACGAGGAGGCCATGGTCGAACTCGACGGCCTCGCCGTGCTCTCCTGACCCGAGGTCAGGAGGAACCCGGGATACGGGGGTGGCCCGGCACGTCGGTGGTGGCCGCTCGCCGTTGCCTGCGTCTGACGGCCGGGACTCGCCGAGGTGGCGGCCGCCGCGTGCCGGGGGCGGTGGCCGGCCGTCACGGTGTCCGCGACGCTTCGCGACGGTGGCTGTGGCGCGGCTCCGCGCGCCGCCGGGCGTACGTCAGGATGGCGCGGCCGCTGCCGGTACGCGACGAGCCCGGGTGGGTGCGTGAGGCCCGGGCCGGGACGCGAGGCGGTGTCACCACCGGTGATGCGGCCGCGGCGTCGTGCGGGGCCCGCGCAGTCGTTGCGGAGGTGGCACCGCTCCGCGCGCGTCCGCCCGGTTCCAAAGGCCCCGCACGGCGGTCAGGGCGGGCCGCCGAGCGCCTCACGCCTGCGCAGCAGGAAGTCCCGTTCGGCATCGTTCTCGGTGCGGGCGGCGGCTGCTCCGTACGCCTGCGCGGCCTCGGGCGTACGGCCCAGGCGGCGCAGGAGGTCGGCGCGGACGGCGTGGAAGGCGGGGTAGCCCTCCAGGGGGAGGCCGTCGACGGCGGCGAGCGCGGCGGCCGGACCCTCGACCTCGGCGAGGGCGACGGCGCGGTTGAGGGCGACCACGGGGCCCGGGGCGAGCGTCGTCAGCTGGTCGTAGAGCGCCAGGATCTGCCGCCAGTCCGTGGCGGCCGCGACCGGGGCGTCGCTGTGCACGGCGCTGATCGCCGCCTGGATCTGGTACGGCCCCGGCCGGCCGCGCCTCAGGCAGCGGCGGACCAGGGCCCGGCCCTCCGCGACCAGCGCCCGGTCCCACAGGGCGCGGTCCTGCTCGGCCAGCGGCACCGCTTCGCCGTCCGCGGCGGTGCGGGCCGGGCGGCGTGCCTGGACCAGCAGCATCAGGGCGAGCAGCCCCAGCACCTCGGGCTCGTCGGGCATGAGCCCGGCCAGCAGCCGGCCCAGGCGGATCGCCTCGGCGCACAGGTCCTCGCGGACCAGGCGGTCCCCGGAGCCGGGCAGGTACCCCTCGTTGAAGACCAGGTACACCACCGCGAGGACGGCGCCGAGCCGTTCGGGCAGGTCGGCCTCGTCCGGGACGCGGTACGGGATCCGGGCGTCGCGGATCTTGCGCTTCGCCCTGACCAGGCGCTGGGCCATGGTGCTCTCGGGGACGAGGAAGGCCCGGGCGATCTCGGCGGTGGTGAGCCCGCCCAGCAGCCGGAGCGTCAGCGCCACCCGTGAGGCCGGGGCGAGCGCGGGGTGGCAGCAGGTGAAGAGCAGACGGAGCCGTTCGTCCCGCACGGGGCCCTCCTCGCCGGGTTCCCGGACGTCCCGGGCGTCCTGCAGCAGGGCGGCCCGGGCGTGCCGGTCCTCGCGGGCCGCCTCCCGGCGCAGCCGGTCGATCGCGCGGTTGCGGGCGGTGGTGATGATCCACCCCGCGGGGCTCGGCGGCAGCCCGGTCCGCGGCCACCGCTGGACGGCCGTGGTGAAGGCGTCCTGGACCGCCTCCTCGGCGACGTCGATGTCGCCGAACCGGCGGACCAGGACGGCCACCGCGCGCCCGTACTCCTCGCGGAAGACCCGCTCGACCTCCGGTGCGCCCGGCTCCGGCACGCTGGCCGTCAGTCCTCGACCTCGTGCGCGAAGGGCCGGACCTCGATGGGCAGCGTGGTCACCCGGGCCAGCCGGCGGCCCCAGGCGAGCGCGGCGTCGAGGTCGGCCGCCTTGATGATCGTGAAGCCGCCGAGGTACTCCTTGCTCTCCGCGAACGGCCCGTCCGTGACGAGCACCTCCTCGCCCCGCGGCCGCAGCACGGTGGCTGTGTCCGGGGCGTTCAGTCCCGCGCCGAAGACCCAGGCCCCGGCCTCCTTCATCTCCCGGTTGAGGACGTCCAGGTCGGCCAGGACCCGGGCGAGGAACTCGGGCGGCGGCGGGGTCCCCTCGGGCTGGTACACGCTGAGCAGGTAGTGCTTCATGTCGGGCGTCCTCGCGGTCCGGGCCGGCCCTTCGCCGGCGTTCCACCCCCTACACGAACGGCGACCGCCCGGATCGACACCCCGCGCCCCCGGATGTCCGGGGGACGGGCGGCGCCGAGGGCGGTCGCCTCGTTCGTACCACGGGTGTCAGCTCCGGCGGCGCGACGACACCTCGTCCCGCACCCGGGAAAGGACCACGGCCGCGTGGTCGAGCCCCGCCGCCCGGCACCGGGTGATCGCGGCACCGAGACGGGACAGGGCCGCGTCCGGCCGGTCCAGGCCGTTCGCCTCGACGAGGGCGGCGACCCGGACGGCCTCGGCGCGCGGCGCCTCGCCCCGCGGCCCGCCCTCCTCGTAGGCGGCGATCGCCCGCTCCAGTTCGGCGAGCGCCTCGGGGAAGCGCTCGGCGCCGGCATAGGCCCGGCCGCGCTGGTAGTGCGTGGCGCCGCTCTCGTACCAGAGGGCGAAGTCCTCGTCGTCCGCGGGCACGGCCGCCAGCACCTCGTCGGCCTCGCGCAGGTGGTCCAGGGCGGTCTCCAGGCCCTCGGCGCCGTGTGCCGAGACGGCGGAGCCTGCGAAGTCCCGCATCATCTCCGCGACCGCGTGCGGGTTCGGCCCCTTCGCGTGCGAGGCGACGGCGCGGTCGTACGCGGAGCGCGCCGCGTCCTCGCGGCCGGCCTGCAGCAGGGCGACGGCGGCCTCGCAGGCGGCGAGCGTGTGCGTGAACTGCTCCTCCCACCCCTGGACGGCGTCGGCCAGCAGCAGGAACTGCTCGGCGCTCGCGCGGTGCTCCTCCAGTTCCCGCAGGCCCCGCGCCAGCAGCAGCCGGGCCTGGGCCAGGGCGCGTTCGTCCATGCCGGCCGCGGCCTCGTCGCAGACCAGCGACTCCAGCACGGCGACGGCGTCCGCCTGGCGGTCGGCGCGGGCGAGCACGTCCGCCAGCTCCACCCGCAGCTCGGCGGCGCCCGTGGCGTCGTCCTCGCGGTCCAGCCGCGCCGCGGCGTCGGACAGGTGGCGTACGGCGGCGTTCAGGTCGCCCGCGTGGTCGGCGGCGTGGCCGAGCAGCGCGTGGGTGCGCGCCACCGGGAACGCGGTGTCGTTATGGGCGGTGGCCGTGGCGAGCGCGCCGTGGAACTGCTCCATGGCCTCCTCGGGGCGGTGCTGCTGCAGCAGCACCTGGCCGAGCAGGCCCCGCGGGCGGGTGGCGCGCCAGGGCGTCCCGGCCGCCTCCACGACCCGCAGCGCGCTCCGCAGTTCCCGTTCGGCCCCGTCCAGGTCCCCGGAGCGCGCCGCGAGATCGGCGGCGGACATCCGGGTGTTGACCGTGCGCTCCGGGATGCCGAGCCGCTCCGACTCCGCCAGGGCCTCGGCCACGGCCGCCTCGAAGCGCTCGCGCAGTTCCGCCGGGACGTCCGGCAGCGTGGCCGCCGCCTCGGTGTGGGCGAGGTAGGCACGGCACTGCAGCACGACGCAGTAGGCGCGCCGGACCTCGGCGGAGCCCTCGCCGTCCACCAGTGCGCGGGCCTCGGTCCGCACCGCGTCCAGCTCCGCCCGGCCCGCGACGGCCTCCGGGCCGGGCTCCACGCCCACCGACGCCAGCCGCGCGCGGGAGGTCAGGACGCGCTCGGGCATGCCGGCCAGGGCGAACAGCTCCCGTGCCTCGGTGAGCGCGGCCCTGGCCGCCGTCCGGTCCTCGTCCTCCATGGCCGCGAAGGCGCGGTGCTCGGCCAGTTCGGCCCGCAGGCGCTCCTCCGGGCCCAGCCGGGGGTCGTGCACATGGCCTTCGGTGCCGGCGCGCTCGGCGATCCGGCGCCACAGCTCCTCGTCGCCGGGACGGCCGGCGTCCCCCATCTCGCGGGCCCTCTCCACCAGTTCGACGAAGTCCTCGGGCACCTCCCGCCCGGCCACGGCGACGGGCGGGGCCGTCGCCGCCGGCCCGGCCGCGGGTGACGGCACGGCCGCGGTGCGCAGACCGAGTGCCAGCGGCTCGGCGAGCGGCGGGCGCCGGGTCAGGCGTGCCCGGCGGCGCTCGCCGACGGCGGCGGTGCCGTTGCGCCGGTCGAACGCCGCGGCCAGGGTGTCGCCCTGCTCGCTCACGTGGTCCTGCAGTTCCCGCGCGGTCCAGGTGCGCCCCAGCGGTCCGGCGACGGGGGCCGCGTCGTACCCCTCGTCGACCAGGCGCCGGGTGAGGACCTCGACGCCGGTGAGGAAACCGAGCAGCGACAGCGGCGCGCCGGTGGTGCCGAACAGGGCGCGGTTCTCGGCGAGGATCTCCAGCGCCCGGCCCTCGTTGCCGGACAGCGCGCAGAACTCCACGTGCAGTCCGGTCTCCTCGGCCATGCCGATCCGGCCCCGGGCGTGCCGGTAGCCCGTCAGATGGTGGGAGCGGGCCTCGTCGGTGCGGCCGAGGCGCAGCAACGGCAGCAGGGCGTGGGCCTGGGTGACCCAGGGCTCCTCCTCGCAGGTCTGGACGCCGTCGAGGACCGGTTCCCAGGTCCGCAGGGCCCGCTCGTCGTCGCCCGCCGCGAGGTGGTGCAGTCCCTGGTGCCGGGTCTCGCAGGCCGGGCAGTCGCTGAGCCGCTCCTGGCGCCGGGTGACCCACAGGTCCCAGGCCGTCTCGCGGTCCGCGCCGGTGTGGGCGGCGATCCGGTGCCGCATGGCCGCCACCGGCTGCAGGCCCTCACCGGCCGCCCGGTAGCGCTCGCCCATCTGGCCGACCCACCCGTGGACCGTCGCCAGCGGGACGTCCGGCACCTGGAGCAGCGAGGTCGTCACCCACTTGTGGCGCCACAGCACCTGGTGGCCCTCCCACTCGCTGAAGGAGCCGGGCACCTCCTCCCACAGCTTGAGGATCCGGGCGAAGACGACCGGCGACTTGCGGTGCTCGGCGGCGTACTCGTACGCCGACATGAGTTCGAGCAGCGCCGTCACGAGGACGTCCTTCTCCTCGAACTGCTCGGCCGCCTCGACCAGTTCCTCGGCGGTCACGGTGCGGGGCGTTCCGTAGGGGCGCTCGTTGTTCTCGCGGAGCGCCTCGAACACGGCCTCGGGGGTGTCCAGCATCAGTGCTCCTTGGCGTCCGGCCCGGACGCGGGGGTGTCCTGGTCGTGCATGGCGTGGGTGAGCAGACCGATGAAGGCCCGGTTGAGCAGCGCGCTCTCCGAGGACTTCAGCGGCCGCCGGGTGAGCAGCAGCGCCTGCCCGTACAGGGCCTCGGCCGTGGTGAGGGCCAGTCCGCGCTCGGTGACGGTGGCGGCCCGGCGCACCAGCGGGTTGAGGTGGTTGAGGACGAGCTGCGCCCGCGGGGCCTGCGTGCGCAGCGAGCCGAGGATGTCCGCCCACAACCCGTCGCTGCTCTCCGCGAGGCCGGACCGGGTGCGCTCGTGGCGTGCCTCGCGGTCGTCCAGGAGCAGCGCGGGCGCCGTGACCGGCTGGAAGGCCCGCAGCACGACGTCGCAGTCGTACTGGCCGACGACCTCGCGGGCGACCGCGAGGAAGGAGGCGGCGGCGAGTTCGGCGGCCGAGTCGACCGGGTCGAGGTGCGCGGTCATGGTGGCCGGGTCCAGGTCGGTGACCGTGGTGCCGGGACGGATCTCCGGCAGCCGGTGCACCAGGTCCCGGTCGTAGGTATAGCCGCCGTTGACGACGCCGAGGCCGGCCGCCGCCGCGATCGGGGCGACCTGCCGGAACTCGTCGACGCTGCGGGTGACCAGCACCGTGGGGTGGGCGCGGGCGAACTCCTCCAGGGTGACGTTGCCGTCCGTGGTCTCGAAGGGCAGCCACGGCAGCAGCATCCGCAGCAGCGCGTCGTCGTAGCGGGCCAGCGCCTTGACGGCGAGGTGGTGGCTGTCGATGAAGCGCCGCAGGAGCGCCGGGTCGCTGGCGGCGAGCCCGGTCAGCCAGTCGCGGATGCGGGCGCCCAGCGCGTCGCGGACGGCGGCCAGGGTCTCGTCCTCGTACAGCGCCTCGCGGGAGGCCGTCGGGCGCAGGCTGGTGACGTCCACGACGCAGCGGACGAAGAACGCCCACTCCGGCAGGAGCTCGGCGGCCCGGTCCGAGAGCAGCATGCCCTTCAGGTGCACCCGGTGCCCGGCCCGCTCCGACGGGTTGACGGGGGTCGGCAGCACGTAGGCCACGCCGCGCAGCCCGGCGACGGGCAGGTCGAGGTCGATGGTGTCGAGCGGGGTGAAGCCGAACGACGCGCGGCAGTGCTCGGCCAGCGCCTCGGCGCGGGCCAGCGGGGAGCCGTGGCGGCGCTCCCACGGAGGGGTCTCGTTGATCAGGGTCGTCTCGCCGCGCGGGTCGACGACGGTGACCTCGTGCCGCAGCAGGCTGCCGTAGTGCCGGGCCAGCGACGCCACCCGGCCGGGCTCCGTCCACTCGCCGGCGTCCGCGCGCGGGGTCAGCGTCACGCGCGTGCCCGGCTCGGGCAGCGCGTCGGCGGGGAGCGTGCGCAGGGTGTAGCTGCCGTCGGAGCGGCCGCGCCATTCGACGGCCGGGGCGCCGGGGGCGGTCGCCGGGCGGCTGACGACCGTGATCTCGTCGGCCACCACGAAGCAGGCCAGCAGCCCGATGCCGAACTGGCCGATGAAGTCGCCGCGGGCGGCCTCGATCTCGCCGTCGGCGGCGCGCTTGGAGCTGCGCCCGATGGTGGCGAGGAAGGTGTGCACGTCGGCCTCGCTCAGCCCGACACCGGTGTCGGTGACGCTGAGCGTGTCACCGGTCCGCACGGTGATCCTGGCCGGTGCGCCCGGCTGGACCGCCTGCCGGGCGGTGATCGCGTCGACGGCGTTCTGCAGCAGCTCCCGCAGGTAGACGCGGGGGCTGGAGTAGAGGTGGTGGGAGAGCAGGTCGACCAGGCCGCGCAGGTCGACCTGGAACGTGTGCGCTGACGGGGACTGGGACACCGAAGGGGCCTTCCGGGCGGTGCGCGGACGGGGAACGGGGCGCGGGGCGGTCAGGGACGTCCGGCGCGGGACCGCAGGGTGCGGTAGGCCGCCACCGGGTCGTTGCCGTTGAGGTACTGCCACGGGAACTCGGTGACGACTCCGCCGGTGGCGGCGAAGGCCTCGGCCGCCGCCTTCTTCTCGCCGGCCAGCGCGAAGGCCATGGCGAAGGTGTTGAGCGTCCCGACCGGGTCGAAGGAGCCCTGGTACGCCGGGTTGCGGTAGGAGCGGTCCGCGGCCTCGTGCAGCTCCTTCTCGACCTGCAGGCGGAGCATGTACGCCGTGTCGTCGCCGCGGTCCAGGTCGCCCCAGTGCTCGAGGTGCGCGACCGCGACGAGCACGCCCATGTCGCTGCCCTCGGGGGCGGCCAGCATGGACTCCCGGGCGAAGGCGTGCATCTCCTCGTGCGAACCGCCCCACTTGCGGCACATCTGCTGCAACTGCTGCTGGTGCGCCCCCAGGTGCAGCGGGGAGCGCCGTACGGTGGCCTCGAAGCGCAGCCGCGCGAGGTCCGGGCCGACCTGCAGCCCCCGGCCGCTCATCTGCAGGAAGTACCAGGGGGACGCCCATGCTGGTTCGAGCTCCGCGGCCCGGTACAGCAGGTCCTCGGCCACCTCGAGGCGCTCGTGGAACACCTGGAACTGCTCACGCGAGACGTGCTGCGCGCGCAGTCCGGTCCGGGCCTCCCAGGCCCAGGTCACCTGGCGGGCGCCCGCCACCAGCCGGGCGAGCCCGGAGTCGGGCTCGGCCGCCACGACGGCCGGCATCCAGCGCTCCCAGCCGTCGACGTCCACGACGTTCGCCACGAGCCAGCTGCGCTCACGGTCGTCGGTCACCGCCGACAGCCGCTCCCGGATCGCGGGCCAGTCCGCCGCGGCGGCGGCCGCGCGCAGGCCCGCGAGCGCGGGGTTGCCGCGCGCCGGGTCGAGCCGGGGCGACGGGCGCGGCGCCCACCGCCTCAGTGAGAACGCGGAACTGCGCCGCGCATTGCCGTCCACCGTTCCGCCCGCGGTACCACCTCGGACCGCCACCATGAAGACCCCCTCCTGGCCTGGCCGTTCCTCCCCCATGGGCCATGATCCGCGGCCCGGAGCATGACTATCACGGCCACCTTGCGGGGGAGTAGCCGGTTCGCCGGCCAGGAGGGGCGGGACGGGTCAGATGTCGCGGAACGTCTCGATCTGCGCCCCGATGGAGTTGAGCCGCTCGGCCAGTTCCTCGTAGCCGCGGTTGATGACGTACACGTTCCGCAGCACCGAGGTGCCCTCGGCGGCGAGCATCGCCAGCAGCGTCACCACGGCGGGCCGCAGGGCCGGCGGGCACATCATCTCGGCGGTGCGCCAGCGGGTCGGGCCCTCGACCAGCACCCGGTGCGGGTCCAGCAGCTTGACGTTGGCGCCGAGCCGGGTCAGCTCGGTGAGGTAGATGGCGCGGTTGTCGTAGACCCAGTCGTGGATGAGGGTCGAACCCTGGGCCGTGGCGGCGATGGCCGCGAAGAAGGGCACGTTGTCGATGTTGAGGCCCGGGAAGGGCATGGGGTGGATCTTGTCGATGGGGGAGCGCAGCTTGGAGGGGCGCACGGTGAGGTCGATCAGCCGGGTGCGGCCGTTGTCGGCGGGGTACTCGGCGGAGCGCTCGTGGTCCAGGCCCATCTCCTCCAGGACCGCCAGCTCGATCTCCAGGAACTCCACCGGCACCCGCCGGATGGTCAGCTCGGACTCGGTGACCACGGCCGCGGCCAGCAGGCTCATGGCCTCCACCGGGTCCTCGGAGGGCGCGTAGTCCACGTCCCGGTCGATCTCGGTGACACCGTGCACGGTCAGCGTGGTGGTGCCGATGCCGTCCACCCGGACGCCCAGCTCCTCCAGGAAGAAGCACAGGTCCTGGACCATGTAGTTCGAGCTGGCGTTGCGGATGACGGTCACCCCGTCGTGCCGGGCGGCCGCCAGGAGCGCGTTCTCGGTCACGGTGTCGCCGCGCTCGGTCAGCACGATCGGCCGCCGCGGGGCCACCGAGGGGGCGACCCGGGCGTGGTACATCCCGCTGGTGGCGGTCACCTCCAGCCCGAAGTGCCGCAGGGCGGTCATGTGCGGCTGGACGGTACGGGTGCCGAGGTCGCAGCCGCCCGCGTACGGGATGCGGAAGCGGTCGGTGCGGTGCATCAGGGGGCCGAGGAACATGATCACGCTGCGGGTTCGGCGGGCGGCGTCGGTGTCCATGGCGTCCAGCTCCAGCCGCGCCGGCGGGACGACCTCCAGGTCGTTGCCGTCGTTGATCCAGCGGGTCCGCACGCCGATGCTGTTCAGCACCTCCAGGATGCGGTAGACCTCCTCGATCCGCGCGACGCGGCGCAGGGTGGTCCGCCCGGAGTTCAGCAGCGTGGCGCACAGCAGCGCCACGCACGCGTTCTTGCTGGTCTTGACGTCGATGGAGCCGGAGAGCCGGCGCCCGCCCACGACACGCAGGTGCATGGGACCCGCGTAGCCGAGGGAGACGATCTCGCTGTCGAGCGCTTCACCGATTCGGGCGATCATCTCAAGGCTGATGTTCTGGTTCCCGCGTTCAATACGGTTCACCGCGCTCTGGCTGGTCCCGAGCGCCTCCGCCAGTTGGGACTGGGTCCAGCCCCGGTGCTGGCGGGCGTCACGGATGAGCTTGCCGATGCGTGCGAGGTAGTCGTCTCCCATGCGGAGAGACTATCTCACATATGAGATGGCAACCCGAGCTCCAGGTCCAGCAGGTACCGCTTGCGCTCCAGTCCGCCCCCGTATCCGGTGAGGCTGCCGGAGGCCCCGACCACACGGTGGCAGGGCACGATGATGCCGACCGGGTTGCGTCCGCCTGCGAGTCCGACGGCGCGCGACGCGCCGGGGCTGCCGAGCTCCTCCGCCAGCTGACCGTACGTCATCACGGTGCCGTACGGGATGGCCCGCAGACCCGCCCAGACTCGCTGCTGGAAGGCGGTGCCGCGCAGGTCCAGCGGCAGGTCGAAGGCGGTCAACTCGCCCGCGAAGTACGCCCGCAGCTGCTCGGCGGCCCGCGCGAACGGCGACGTCACCGGGTCGCGGCGCGCGCCGAAGGACTCCTCCGGCGGACGGTGACGCTGCGCGGGCATGTAGAGACCTGACAGGACGCCGTCGGTCGCGACCAGGGTCAGCGGCCCGACGGGGCTGTCGATCACGGCGTGCGTGCGAAGGGACATGATCATTCCTCAGGCCGGTTCGGCGGGCAGGACGTTGACGGGGTGGTCGCCGGTCGCCCACAGGTGCTGCACGGCGTACGCGCGCCACGGCCGCCAGGCCGCGGCCCGCCGGACGAGGGCCGCGGGGGTCGTGGGGAGGCCCAGTTTTTCCGCGGCCGCCCGTACGCCCAAATCGGTGGCGGGGAAGGCGTCCGGGTCGCCGAGCGCCCGCATCGCGACCACCTCGACCGACCACGGGCCGAAGCCCGGCAGCGCGGCGAGCTGCCGCCGGGCCTTCCCCCAGTCGCTGCCGACGTCCAGGTCCAGGCCCCCCTCGGTGAGCGCGGCGACCAGGGAGGTCAGCGTGGCCCGCCGGGTGCCCGGCATCGCCAGGGACCCCGGGTCCAGGGCCGTCAGCGCCCACGGCGAGGGGAACAGGTGGGTCAGCCCGCCCCCGGGGTCGGCGACGGGCTCTCCGTGCGCCGCCACCAGCCTGCCGGCCAGCGTGCGCGCCGCGGCGGTCGACACCTGCTGGCCGAGCACCACGCGCACCGCGAACTCGGGCCCGTCCACGGTGCGCGGCACCCGGCGCCCGGGGTCCTTGTCCACGTAAGGGGCGAGCAGCGGGTCCTGCCGGAGCAGCCCGTCGACGGCGACCGGGTCGGCGTCCAGGTCGAGCAGCCACCGGCAGCGGCTGGTCGCATGCGACAGGTCCCGCCAGTCGGTGAGGGAGAGTCGGCAGGCGACGTGGTCGGGCTCGGGCCGCAGGGCCACGATCCCGTGGCCGTGGGGCAGCCGCAGTGTGCGGCGGTACGCACCCTCCCGCCACTCCTCCACGCCCGGCACGGCGGTCGCGGCCAGGTGCCCGAAGAGGTTGCCGGGGCACAACGGTGCCCTGAAGGGCAGCCGCAGCGCCAGCGAGCCCGCCACGTCGGCGGCGGGGGCGCGGTGCCGCCCCCGTGCCGCCCGCGTCCGCAGCTCGCTCGGGGTGAGCGCGAAGACCTCGCGCACGGTGTCGTTGAAGGTGCGGATGCTGCTGAAGCCGGCGGCGAAGGCGACGTCGGCCATGGGCAGCGCCGAGGTCTCGACCAGCAGGCGGGCCGTCTGCGCCCGCTGCGCACGGGCGAGGGCAAGCGGCCCGGCCCCGAGCTCGGCCCGCAGCTGCCGCTCCACCTGCCGGGTGCTGTAGCCGAGACGTGCCGCGAGCCCGGGTACGCCGTCCCGGTCGACGACCCCGTCCGCGATCAGGCGCATGGCGCGGGCCACCAGGTCCGCCCGCTCGTTCCACCGCGGGGAACCGGGGGCGGCGTCGGGGCGGCAGCGCTTGCAGGCGCGGAACCCGGCCTGCTGGGCGGCGGCCGCGCTCGGGTAGAAGGTCATGTTCCGCGGCTTCGGCGGCACCGCGGGGCAGCCGGGCCGGCAGTAGATGCGGGTGGTCAGCACCGCGGTGAAGAACCACCCGTCGAAACGGGAGTCCTTCGACTGCACGGCGCGCACACAGCGCTCGAAGTCCTCATGCACATCCCCCAGCATCCGTGGCCCGCGCGGGCCGGGGCTAGCGAGAATCCGACGTGGACGTACGGGGAGGCGGCGCGGGACGTACGTGTCGGAAATCCGCCGGACCCGGGCCCCGGCCGGTGATGGACTGCGGTCCGTGATCAGCGAACTCAAGGCCAAGGCCGAACTCTTCCGCTCCCTCCACGTCCCCGGGCGCCCGTTGCTCCTGGCCAACGCCTGGGACGCCGCCAGTGCCCGCGTCGCCGAGCGCGCCGGGGCCGCCGCCGTCGCCACCACCAGTTCCGGGGTCTCCTGGACCCTGGGCACCGCGGACGGCGACCACGTCGACCGCGGCCTCGCGCTGGAACTGACCGCGCGGGTCGCCGCGGCCGTCTCCGTCCCGGTCAGCGCCGACGTCGAGGGCGGCTACGCGGCCGACCCCGAGGGCGTCGCGGAGACGGTGCGGGCGGTGCTGGCCGCGGGCGCGGTCGGGATCAACATCGAAGACTCCCACGACGGCGGCCCCGCGCCGCTGCGCACGGCCGACGGACAGGCCGCCCGCATCGCCGCCGCCCGCCGCGCCGCCGACGAGGCCGGGGTGCCGTTGTTCGTCCACGCCCGCACCGACACCTTCCTGCGGGGCGCGGGCGACCTGGGGGAGACCCTGGAGCGTGCCGCCGGCTACCTCGCGGCGGGCGCCGACGGCATCTTCGTGCCCGGCGTGACCGACCCGGCCGTCGTCGCCGCCCTGGCCGAGGGCATCGACGCCCCCGTCGGCATCCTCGCGGGGCCCGGCGCGCCGCCGGTGTCCGTGCTGGCCTCCGCCGGCGCCGCGCGCGTCAGCCTCGGCAGCGCGGTCGCCGAGGCCGCCTACGCCCTCGTCGACCGCGCCGCCCGCGAGCTCCTCGCCACCGGCACGTACGCCGCCGCCGCGGGCGGCATCCCCTGGGGCGAGCTCAACGCACTGATGCTCCCGCAGGCCTGAGCGCGGGGCCTCACGGCGGCACCCAGGCGGGGCGGGACGGACCCCCGGGGACATGGGAAAGGGCGTGATGCCGCATACGGGCGGCCCAGCGCATGACCCGGCAGCGGTGATGTATTAGAGTTATCTCGACATCGAGATATCTGCCAAGGCGCACCGCTGCCGCCAGAGGTAAGGCTCACCTTACTTAGCCTTACCTTAGCGGATCGGCCAGGGGTCGAAGCGGCAGCATTGCGGTGGTACGCGCAAAGTTACGAAGGAGACTGTCGTGTCGGCGAACAGCTTCGACGCCCGCAGCACCCTGCAGGTGGGCGACGAGTCGTACGAGATCTTCCGGCTGGACAAGGTCGAGGGCTCCGCGCGCCTCCCTTACAGCCTGAAGGTGCTGCTGGAGAACCTGCTCCGCACCGAGGACGGCGCCAACATCACGGCCGACCACATCCGTGCGCTCGGCGGCTGGGACTCCCAGGCCCAGCCGAGCCAGGAGATCCAGTTCACGCCGGCCCGCGTGATCATGCAGGACTTCACCGGCGTGCCCTGCGTGGTGGACCTCGCCACCATGCGCGAGGCCGTCAAGGAGCTGGGCGGCGACCCGTCCCGCATCAACCCGCTGGCCCCGGCCGAGCTGGTCATCGACCACTCGGTCATCGCCGACAAGTTCGGCACCCCGGACTCCTTCGCGCAGAACGTGGAACTGGAGTACGGCCGCAACAAGGAGCGCTACCAGTTCCTGCGCTGGGGCCAGACCGCGTTCGACGAGTTCAAGGTCGTCCCGCCGGGCACCGGCATCGTCCACCAGGTGAACATCGAGCACCTGGCCCGCACCGTCATGGTCCGGAACGGCCAGGCCTACCCCGACACCCTCGTCGGCACCGACTCGCACACCACCATGGTCAACGGCCTCGGCGTGCTGGGCTGGGGCGTCGGCGGCATCGAGGCCGAGGCCGCCATGCTCGGCCAGCCGGTCTCCATGCTGATCCCGCGCGTCGTCGGCTTCAAGCTGACCGGCGAGCTCCCCACCGGCACCACCGCGACCGACCTCGTGCTGACCATCACCGAGATGCTGCGCAAGCACGGTGTCGTCGGCAAGTTCGTCGAGTTCTACGGCGAGGGCGTCTCCGCCACCTCGCTCGCCAACCGCGCCACCATCGGCAACATGTCGCCGGAGTTCGGCTCCACCGCGGCGATCTTCCCGATCGATGCGGAGACCATTAACTACCTGAAGCTGACCGGCCGTTCGGAGCAGCAGCTCGCGCTCGTCGAGGCGTACGCCAAGGAGCAGGGCCTGTGGCTGGACCCGGCCGCCGAGCCGGACTTCTCCGAGAAGCTGGAGCTGGACCTCTCCACGGTCGTACCCTCCATCGCCGGCCCCAAGCGCCCGCAGGACCGCATCGTCCTCGCAAACGCCGCCGAGCAGTTCAAGAGCGACGTGCGCAACTACGTCGACACCGCGGACGAGTCCGGGAAGGAGTCCTTCCCGGCCTCCGACTCCCCGGCCGCCACCAACGGCGTCCCGACCCGCCCGACCCTGGTGACGGCTCCCGACGGGTCCACGTACGAGATCGACCACGGCGCCGTCACCGTCGCCGCGATCACCTCCTGCACCAACACCTCGAACCCGTACGTCATGGTCGCCGCCGCCCTGGTGGCCAAGAAGGCGGTCGAGAAGGGCCTGACCCGCAAGCCGTGGGTGAAGACCACGCTCGCCCCGGGTTCCAAGGTCGTCATGGACTACTACGACCGCGCCGGCCTCACCCCGTACCTGGACAAGATGGGCTTCAACCTGGTCGGGTACGGCTGCACCACCTGCATCGGCAACTCCGGCCCGCTGCCGGACGAGGTCTCCAAGGCCGTCAACGAGCACGACCTGGCCGTCACCTCGGTGCTGTCGGGCAACCGCAACTTCGAGGGCCGGATCAACCCGGACGTCAAGATGAACTACCTGGCGTCCCCGCCGCTGGTCGTCGCGTACGCCATCGCCGGCTCCATGAAGGTCGACATCACCAGGGACGCCATCGGCACCGACACCGAGGGCAAGCCGGTCCACCTGCAGGACATCTGGCCCTCCGAGCAGGAGGTCAACGAGGTCGTCGCCGCCGCGATCGGCCAGGACATGTTCGCCTCGTCCTACCAGGACGTCTTCGCCGGCGACGCCCAGTGGCAGTCGCTGCCGATCCCGACCGGCAACACCTTCGAGTGGGACCCGCAGTCGACCTACGTCCGCAAGCCCCCGTACTTCGAGGGCATGAAGGACCAGCCGGACCCGGTCACCGACATCTCCGGCGCCCGCGTGCTGGCCAAGCTGGGCGACTCGGTCACCACCGACCACATCTCCCCGGCCGGTGCGATCAAGGCCGACACCCCGGCCGGCAAGTACCTCACCGAGCACGGTGTGGAGCGTCGTGACTTCAACTCCTACGGCTCCCGCCGCGGCAACCACGAGGTCATGATCCGCGGCACCTTCGCCAACATCCGCCTGCGCAACCAGATCGCGCCGGGCACCGAGGGCGGCTACACCCGCGACTTCACCGCCGACGGCGGCCCGATGTCGTTCATCTACGACGCCTCCCAGAACTACCAGGCCGCCGGCATCCCGCTGGTCGTCCTGGCGGGCAAGGAGTACGGCTCCGGCTCCTCCCGCGACTGGGCCGCGAAGGGCACCGCGCTGCTGGGCGTCAAGGCCGTCATCGCCGAGTCGTACGAGCGCATCCACCGCTCGAACCTGATCGGCATGGGCGTCCTGCCGCTGCAGTTCCCCGAGGGCGCCTCGGCGGCCTCGCTGGGCCTGACCGGTGAGGAGACCTTCTCGTTCACCGGCATCACCGAGCTCAACGACGGCACCACGCCGCGCACCGTCAAGGTGACGACCGACACCGGCGTCGAGTTCGACGCCGTGGTCCGCATCGACACCCCCGGTGAGGCGGACTACTACCGCAACGGCGGCATCATGCAGTACGTCCTGCGCTCCCTGATCCGCAAGTAGGGATCACCGCGTCCGGACCCGACGAACGGGCCCGCACCCCTGCCGGGGGTGCGGGCCCGTTCGCGTTACCGGCAGGTCTCAACTAGGGAAAGCTGTCCGTCAAAAGCGCGCATGACCTTGCCCACCTCGCGGGAAGTGGACTATACCTGTCGGCGTCCAGGAGGCCCGCTGAACGCGGGCTTGCGCGGGGGGAACAACGGGTGCGTGGCCCGTGCACAGATTCAACTCCGCACCGCATGGGTCCTGGAGAAGGTGAGGACTTGAGCATGAGATCCGACGTCAACCGGCGCGATCTGATCAAGCGGGCTGCAGCGGTGGGCCTGTTGGCCGCTCCGGCCGCGGGTCTGCTGAGTGCCTGTGCGTCCAGCGGCAGCGGCAACAACAAGGCCACCGAGAAGGGCGAGAAGTCCAAGGACAACCCCTTCGGCGTGGCCAACGACGCCCCTCTGGACGTCGTGATCTTCAAGGGCGGCTACGGCGACGACTACGCCAAGGCGTTCGAGAAGCTCTACGGGAAGAAGTTCGACGGGGCGAAGATCAGCCACCTGGGCACCCAGGAGATCACCGGCAAGCTCCAGCCCCGTTTCAACGCCGGCAACCCGCCGGACGTCGTCGACGACTCGGGCGCGCAGCAGATCAAGCTGGACGTGCTCTACAAGAGCGGCCAGCTCACCGACCTCACCCCGCTCCTCGACGCGCCCTACATCGACGACCCGAGCAAGAAGGTCAGGGACGTCCTGCAGCCCGGCACCATCGAGACGGGCAGCTTCGACGACGGCAAGATGTACCAGCTGTCCTACATCTACACCGTCTGGGGCCTGTGGTACTCCGGCAAGCTCTTCAAGGAGAAGGGCTGGACCGCGCCCAAGACCTGGGCCGACTTCATGTCGCTCTGCGCGGAGATCAAGAAGTCCGGCATGGCGCCCTTCTGCCACCAGGGCAAGTACCCCTACTACATCAACATCGTGGTCATGGACCTCATCGCCAAGCAGGGCGGTCCCGACCTGGTGAAGCGGATCGACAGCCTCGACCCGACGGTGTGGGACGAGCCCGCCGCCAAGGCGGCCGTCGAGGCGGTCTACGAGATCGCCGACAAGGGCTACCTGCTCCCCGGCACCAACGGCATGACCCACATCGAGTCGCAGACAGCCTGGAACGAGTACAAGGCGGCCTTCATCCCCTGCGGTTCGTGGCTGGAGAACGAGCAGCTGAAGGCCACCCCCGCGGACTTCGAGATGACCTTCCTGCCGATCCCCTCCCTGGACGGCGACAAGCTGCCCTTCGAGGCGATCCGGGCCGGCGCCGGTGAGCCCTTCATCGTCCCGAAGAAGGCCAAGAACCAGGCCGGCGGCCTGGAGTTCCTGCGGATCATGCTCACCAAGGAAGCGTCGAGCCAGTTCGCCCAGACGGCCAACTCGCTGACCGTGCTCAAGGACGGCGTCGGCTCCGACGTCCAGCTGCGCCCGGGCACCAAGTCCACCGTCACCGCGCTCAGCGCGGCCGGGAGCAACGTCTTCAACTACAACTACCCCAACACGCAGAGCGCCTTCGACACGGACGTGCAGAACGCCAGTGCCGAGCTGATGGCCAAGCGCATCAAGCCCGCCGACTGGCTCAAGCGGGTCAAGGCGGCGGCCGAGAAGGCCAAGAAGGGCTAAACGTTCCCACCGGCCCTTGCGCACCGGGGCCCCGGTGCCCCCTGATGGTCCAGGGGGCGTTCGGGGCCCCGGTGCGACGGTCTACCCGATGGCAGGAGCAGCGCCATGCGATACCGCAAGTACCCGTTCATCGCGGGATTCCTCTTCATTCCGGTCGTGCTCTACGTCGTCTTCGTGATCTGGCCGTACCTGCAGACGTTCGGGTATTCCCTGACGGACTGGTCCGGGCAGTCCCAGGAGATGCATTTCGTCGGTCTGAAGAATTACACGACGCTCTTCGGGGACCACGTCTTCCTGCAGGCGCTCCAGCACAACGTGCTGCTTCTGGTGTTCCTTCCGGTGATCACGATCCTGCTGGCGCTCTTCTTCGCCTTCATGCTCAACGTGGGCGGCCGCGGCGGCACCACGGGTGTCCGCGGGGTGCACGGATCCGCCTTCTACAAGGTGATCTTCTTCTTCCCCCAGGTGCTTTCCGTCGCCATTCTCATCGTGCTCTTCCAGGCGGTCTACCGAAGTGACGGAAGCGGCCTGCTGAACGGCATCCTGATCAAACTGCACCTCGAGGATCCTCAGGCCCCGATCGAATGGCTGAACAGTCCCAACCTGGTGATGTGGTGCCTGCTCGGCGTGCAGATCTGGGCCGGTGTGGGTTTCTACCTGGTGCTGTTCTCCGCGGCCATGCAGTCCGTTCCCAAGGACATCTACGAGGCCGCCCTGCTGGACGGCGCCGGCCGCCTGCAGACCTTCTTCAAGGTGACCCTCCCGCTCCTGTGGGACAGCGTGCAGACGGCCTGGGTGTACCTCGCCATCGCCGCGATGGACTTCTTCGCCCTGGCCTCGGTCCTCACTCCGGGATCGAACTTCGGCGGCGGTCCCGACTACCACGGTGAGGTCATGGCGACCTACCTGATGCGCAACTTCCTCACCTTCGGAAAGAGCGGCTACGCCTGTGCGATGGGCGTCGTCATCCTCTTCCTCACCCTGATCCTTTCCGCCATCGCGCTGCGGGTCTCCCGCCGCGATCGCATCGAGTACTGAGCGGGGAGCGCATCCCATGGCCACTCCCATCAAGCAGCCCACTCCGGTACCGGTCTTCAAGGGGCAGCCCACCACCATCGGCAGCAAGAAGACGGAACGGGAACGCTTCGCCGACGGCGGCGCGTCGCTGAACGTCTTCTCGCACGGTTTCCTGGTCCTGTGGGGCGTGCTGATCCTCCTGCCCCTGGGCTGGATCATCCTCGGATCCTTCAAGAACAATTCCGAGATCGGCGCGAGCGCCTGGTCCTGGCCCTCGCACTGGTCCTTCGACGCGTTCTCCCGGGCCTGGGAGAAGGGCATCGGCGACTTCTTCGTGAACACGGTGATCGTGCTGGTGTTCTCGGTGCCGCTGACGATGCTGCTCGGGTCGATGACGGCGTACGTGCTGGCGCGCTACGAGTTCCCCGGCAACCGGATCATCTTCTACCTGTTCGTCGGCGGCGCGATGTTCCCGGTGTACCTCGCCCTCGTGCCGCTGTTCTTCATGGTCAGCAACCTGGGCATGCTCAACACCTACCAGGGCCTGATCCTGGTCTACGTCGCGTACTCGCTGCCCTTCACCGTCTTCTTCATGCACTCCTTCTTCAGGACCCTGCCCACGGCGGTGCACGAGGCGGCCATGATCGACGGCTGCTCCCACTCCCGGGCCTTCTTCCAGGTGATGCTGCCGATGGCGAAGCCGGGCCTGATCAGCGTGGGCATCTTCAACGTGCTCGGCCAGTGGAACCAGTACATCCTGCCGATGACCCTGCAGCAGCAGCAGTCCAGCAGCGACCCGGACCGCTCGATGCTGGCCCAGGGCCTGGTGAACCTGGCGCAGCAGCAGGGGTACTCCGGTGACTACCCGGCGCTCTTCGCGGGCATGACCATCGCGATGCTGCCGGTGCTCGTGGTCTACCTGTCCTTCCAGCGGCAGGTGCAGGCGGGTCTGACGGCCGGCACCTTGAAGTAACCGGAAGGTCACTCCACGTGGCCCGCCGTCCGTTCGCCCGGACGCCGGAGCGGAAGCGGTCCCGCCGTATGCGGGGCCGCTTCTGGATTTTTCGGGCATTACGTCAGCGGTCTGGTTCTGCCCCTTGACGG
Organism: Streptomyces sp. PA03-1a; assembly: GCF_033792805.1. NCBI lineage: Bacteria > Bacillati > Actinomycetota > Actinomycetes > Kitasatosporales > Streptomycetaceae > Streptomyces > Streptomyces sp. PA03-1a. The sequence continues at coordinate 17,798 of NZ_JARAVO010000057.1, read as the reverse complement.
GAAGCGAGCCTAAAGGCTTGCTTAGAGTTCACATGTTGTAGACGACGGGGTCTCATCGGCGTGGCTCCCGTCCGGTTCGGCAGGAGTGGAATGGTCGTGGAGACTCCGGGGTCCCAGTCGTCGCTGCACCGGGCCAACCTCGAGCGGGTGGTCCGGGCCGTACGGCTGGCGGGTTCGCTGACGCAGGCGGAGATCGCCCGTACGACGGGGCTGTCCGCGGCGACGGTCTCCAACATCGTCCGCGAATTGCGCGACAACGGGACCGTACAGGTCACGCCCACCTCCTCGGGAGGCCGCCGGGCCCGTGCGGTGGCGCTGTCCGGCGACGCGGGCGTCGTCGTGGGCGTCGACTTCGGGCACTCCCACCTGCGCGTCGCGGTCGGCAACCTGGCCCACCAGGTGCTGGCCGAGCAGTCGGAGCCGATCGACGTGGACGCCTCGGCCTCCGAGGGCTTCGACCGGGCCGAGCAGCTCGTCGCGCGGCTGATCGAGTCGAGCGGCATCGACGCCGACAAGGTGATCGGCGTCGGCCTCGGCGTCCCGGGCCCGATCGACGTGGAGACCGGCGCGCTCGGGTCCACCGCCATCCTGCCGGGGTGGGGCGGCATCAACCCGCGCCAGGAACTGGCCGAGCGGCTGCGCATGCCCGTCCAGGTGGACAACGACGCGAACCTCGGTGCCCTCGGGGAGCTGGTCTGGGGCGGCGGCCGGGGCGTGAAGGACCTGGCGTACATCAAGGTGGCCAGCGGTGTCGGCGCCGGGCTGGTGATCGACGGCCGCATCTACCGCGGCCCCGGCGGCACCGCGGGCGAGATCGGCCACATCACGCTGGACGAGTCCGGCCCGGTCTGCCGCTGCGGCAACCGCGGCTGCCTGGAGACCTTCACCGCCGCCCGTTACGTGCTGGACCTGCTGCGCGGCAGCCACGGGCCCGACCTGACCCTGGCGCGCATGGTGCAGCTCGCGAGGGAGGGCGACCCCGGCTGCCGCCGGGTGATCGCGGACGTCGGCCGGCACATCGGCATGGGTGTCGCCAGCCTCGCCAACCTCTTGAACCCGAGCCGGGTGGTGCTCGGCGGCGATCTCGCGGAGGCCGGGGAGCTGGTCCTGGCGCCCATCAGGGAGTCGGTGGCGCGGTACGCGATCCCCAGCGCGGCCCGTAGGCTTTCGGTGGTCTCAGGGGGCCTCGGGGCCCGTGCGGAGGTCCTGGGCGCCCTGGCGCTGGCCCTCAGCGAAGTGGGCGATTCGTCCCTTTTGGATGCTAACGTTCCCGCAGCGGTTGCTGTGCCGTAGAGATCACTCTGCGTTCATCTAGATAACGAAACGCACCGTTGCCATCTCGTTAAGTATTTACTTCTTGACGTCAAGGCTGTTGCCGAGTTGACTCACGCTCACCTCGGCCGCAGTCTTTTGCGGCCCTGTCAGGGAGGCAACCCCACATGAACGCAATGATGCGTCGCGTCGTGATCGGCACCGCGGCCGTCTCCATGGCCCTTTCCGTTGCTGCGTGCGGCAAGGCCGGTGACGACAAGGCGGACGGCGGCAGCAGCAGCGCCGGCAGCAAGAGCAAGACCATCGGTCTGCTGCTCCCCGACAGCGTCACCGCGCGCTACGACAAGTTCGACAAGCCGCTGTTCGAGGCCAAGGTCAAGGAACTGTGCGCGGACTGCGACGTTCAGTACGCGAACGCCGCGGGTGACTCCGGCAAGCAGGCCCAGCAGGTCAGCACCATGATCACCAAGGGTGTCAAGGTGATCGTGATCAGCGCCCAGGACGCCGCTGCCATCAAGTCCTCCGTCCAGGCCGCCGTCGACAAGGGCATCAAGGTCATCGCGTACGACCGTCTGGCCCAGGGCCCGGTCTCCGCGTACGTCTCCTTCGACAACGAGAAGGTCGGCGAGCTGCAGGGCCAGGCGCTCCTCGACGCGCTGGGCGACAAGGCGAAGCCCTCGGCGAACGTCGTCATGATCAACGGTGACGACGCCGACCCGAACGCCGCGCTGTTCAAGGCCGGTGCCCACAAGGTCCTCGACGGCAAGGTCAAGATCGCCTACGAGCAGAGCGGTCTGTGGAAGGACACCGTCGCCAACCAGAAGGTGACGGCGGCCATCACCCAGATCGGCGCCAAGAAGATCGCGGGCGTCTACGCCGCGAACGACGGCATGGCCGGCGGTATCGCCACTGCCCTCAAGGGCGCCGGCATCAGCGGCATCCCGCTGACCGGTCAGGACGCCGAACTCGCGGGCATCCAGCGGATCATCGCGGGCAGCCAGTCCAGCACGGTCTACAAGGCGTTCAAGCCCGAGGCCGACGCCGCCGCCCAGCTCGCGGTGAACCTGGTCGAGGGCAAGGCGATCGACTCGCTGGCCACCACCTCGCTGACCAGCGGCTCCGGCGACAAGGTCCCGTCCCAGCTGCTGACCCCGGTCTCGGTCACCAAGGCCAACGTCAAGGACACGGTCGTCGCCGACAAGCTGTGGTCCGTCGCGGAGATCTGCACGGCCGAGTTCGCCGAGGCCTGCAAGGCCGCCGGCCTCCAGTAACACGGCAGGCCCTCCCCCCGGAGGCCGCCACGCGAACCTGTCCGGCGCCCGCCCCGTCCAACAGACCCCGCTGACGGGGCGGGCGCCGGACAGACAGTCCGTTCCAGTTCACGCAAAGCTGTGCAGCTTGCACAAAACTCCGCGCCCCTCCAAGCGCGGCATCCCCGCCGGTCAGGCGGCGAAGGAGATGGTTCACGTGTCCGCTACGCCCGTGCTGGCGTTGCGCGGAGTCTCCAAGCGATTCGGTGCGGTCCAGGCACTCACCGATGTCGACCTGGAGGTTCACGCCGGAGAAGTCGTCGCGCTCGTAGGCGACAACGGCGCAGGGAAGTCGACCCTGGTCAAGACGATCGCCGGTGTGCACCCCATCGATGACGGCGTCATCGAGTGGGAAGGCAAGCCGGTCAACATCAACCGGCCGCACGACGCCCAGGGTTTGGGCGTCGCCACCGTCTACCAGGACCTCGCGCTGTGCGACAACCTCGACGTCGTCGCCAACCTCTACCTCGGCAGCGAGATCAAGCGCGCCGGCGTGATCGACGAGGTCATGATGGAGAAGCGGTCCCGGGAGCTGCTCAGCACGCTGTCGATCCGCATCCCCAGCGTCCGCATCCCGATCGCCAGCCTCTCCGGTGGTCAGCGTCAGGTCGTCGCGATCGCGCGCGCCCTGATCGGTGACCCCAAGCTGGTCATCCTCGACGAGCCCACCGCCGCCCTCGGTGTCGAGCAGACCGCCCAGGTGCTCGACCTGGTCGAGCGGCTGCGCGAGCGCGGCCTCGCCGTCATCCTCATCAGCCACAACATGGTCGACGTCAAGGCCGTCGCCGACAAGGTGGCGGTACTGCGGCTCGGCCGCAACAACGGCGTCTTCGACGTCAAGAGCACGTCCCAGGAAGACATCATCTCCGCCATCACCGGTGCCACGGACAATGCCGTGACCCGCCGTCAGGGGCGGCGCACGGAGGCTGCAAAGTGAGCGACACGTCGAAGACCGTAAAGCAGGACGTGGTGGCAGCGTCGGTCGAGGACGCGTCCTCGGCGGCGGTGCCCGTGGTCGACCCGCGGCTGCTCGTGCGTGAAGAGGGCCTCAAGGGCTACCTCACCGAGTTCAAGCGCAAGGTGCGCGGTGGTGAGCTCGGTTCGCTGCCGGTCATCATCGGCCTGATCATCATCTGGACCATCTTCCAGACCCAGTCGAGCAACTTCCTGAGTGCCGGCAACCTGGCCAACATCGGCTTCTTCCTGGCCGCCACGGGCATGCTCGCCATTGGTCTGGTCTTCGTGCTGCTGCTCGGTGAGATCGACCTGTCGGTCGGCTCGGTCAGCGGTCTGGCCTCCGCCGTCTTCGCCATCTTCGTGACCAATCACGGGATGAACCCGTGGCTGGCCATGATCCTGGCCATCGTCACCGGCATCCTCATCGGTGCCCTGCACGGCTGGTTCTTCGCGAAGATCGGCGTCCCCGCGTTCGTCGTCACCCTGGCCGGCTTCCTCGGCTGGAACGGCCTGATGCTGCAGCTGCTCGGCGACAGCGGAAGCCTCTCGATCCCGGACGACGGCCCGCTGCACATCCTGGGCCAGCGTTCCTTCTTCATGGACCAGGACATCTCCGGCGCCTACCTGCTGGCCGGCCTCGGCACCGTGGCCATGCTGGCGGGCTCGCTGATCGAGCAGCGGCGGCGTCGTGCGGCCGGCGTCCCGTTCCGGCCCACCGGCGAGATCGCCTTCCGCGTGGGCGCCCTGGCGGTCGTCTCCTTCGTCGCCGCGTACGTCCTGAACCAGGCGAGCGGCGTGCCCAACGCGCTGGTGGTCTTCCTGGCGGCCCTGGTCGTCACGGACTTCGTGCTGCGGCGTACCTCCTACGGCCGCAAGGTGTTCGCGGTCGGTGGTGGCATCGAGGCCGCCCGTCGCGCCGGCATCAACGTCGCCATGGTCCGCATCTCGGTGTTCGCCATCTCCGGCGGCTTCGCGGCGCTCGGCGGTCTGTTCTTCGCCGCGCAGACCTTCACGGCGACCCTGGGCGCCGGCGGCGGCAACACCCTGATGCTGGCCATCGCTGCCGCGGTCATCGGTGGCACCAGCCTCTTCGGCGGCCGCGGAAACGTTTGGTCCGCGCTGCTCGGCATGCTGGTCATCCAGTCCATCCAGACCGGCCTGGACCTGCTCAACATGAACACCGCGCTCCAGTACATGATCACCGCCGCGGTGCTGCTCGCCGCCGTGGTCATCGACTCGGTGTCCCGCAAGAGCCAGAAGGCCTCGGGTCGCGGCTGAGGTTCCGCACCGCACCAGTGGCGTGACGTGCCCGGCGCAGGGAAGATCATCCCAGCGCCGGGCACGGGTGTGTGCGGAGCTGAAAACGCGAACACATACACTCGGGAAACCGGAAAGCGACAACAAGGAGGCACGGGTGGCTCTGCTGACCCGTATCAAGGGACCGCGCGACCTCGACCGGCTCAGCCCGGAGCAGCTGGTCGAGCTGGCAGGCGAGATCCGTACCTTCCTGGTCGACGAGGTCTCCAAGACGGGCGGGCACCTGGGGCCGAACCTGGGTGTCGTCGAACTGACCATCGCGCTCCACCGTGTCTTCGACTCGCCGCGGGACAAGGTGCTGTGGGACACCGGGCACCAGTCCTACGTCCACAAGCTGCTCACCGGCCGTCAGGACTTCTCCAAGCTCAAGAGCAAGGGGGGCCTGTCCGGCTACCCCTCGCGCGCCGAGTCCGAGCACGACGTGATCGAGAACAGCCACGCCTCCACGGTGCTCGGCTGGGCCGACGGCCTTGCCAAGGCCAACGAGCAGCTGGGCAAGCGCGACCACACCGTCGCCGTCATCGGTGACGGCGCGCTGACCGGCGGCATGGCCTGGGAGGCGCTGAACAACATCGCCACCGCCAAGGACCGCCCGCTGGTCATCGTCGTCAACGACAACGAGCGCTCCTACGCGCCGACCATCGGCGGCCTCGCCAACCACCTCGCCACGCTGCGCACCACCGACGGCTACGAGCGCTTCCTCACCCGCACCAAGGAACTGCTGGAGCGCACCCCGGTCATCGGCCAGCCGCTGTACGAGACCCTGCACGGCGCCAAGAAGGGCTTCAAGGACTTCATCGCCCCCCAGGGCATGTTCGAGGACCTGGGCCTGAAGTACGTCGGCCCGATCGACGGCCACGACGTCGCCGCCCTGGAGTCCGCGCTGCAGCGCGCCAAGCGCTTCGGCGGCCCGGTCATCGTCCACTGCCTGACGGAGAAGGGCCGCGGCTACACCCCCGCCCTGCAGGACGAGGCCGACCGCTTCCACGCCGTCGGCAAGATCCACCCCGACACCGGCCTGCCGATCGCGGCCTCCGGCGCCGACTGGACCTCGGTCTTCGGTGAGGAGATGGTCAAGCTCGGCAGGGAGCGCAAGGACATCGTGGCCATCACCGCCGCGATGCTCCAGCCCGTGGGCCTGGACAAGTTCGCCAAGGCGTTCCCCGACCGCGTCTACGACGTCGGCATCGCCGAGCAGCACGCGGTGGTGTCCGCGGCGGGCCTGGCGACCGGCGGCCTGCACCCGGTCGTCGCCGTCTACGCGACCTTCCTCAACCGCGCCTTCGACCAGGTCCTGATGGACGTCGCGCTGCACAAGTGCGGCGTCACCTTCGTGCTGGACCGGGCCGGCATCACCGGCACCGACGGCGCCTCGCACAACGGCATGTGGGACATGTCGATCCTGCAGGTCGTCCCGGGCGTGCGGATCGCCGCCCCGCGCGACGCCGACCAGGTGCGCGCCCAGCTCCGCGAGGCCGTCGAGGTACCGGACGCCCCGACCGTGGTCCGCTACTCCAAGGGCGCGGTCGGTCCGGCGGTCAAGGCCGTCGGCACGGTCGGCGGCATGGACGTGCTACGTCGGGCCGAGCCCCAGGGCGAGGACGCCAAGCCGGACGTGCTGCTGGTCTCCGTCGGCGCGCTCGCCCCGATGTGCCTGGAGATCGCCGACCTGCTCGACGCCCAGGGCATCACCACCACCGTCGTCGACCCCCGCTGGGTCGTGCCCGTCGACCCGGCCCTGCCCGGTCTCGCGGCCGGCCACCGGGTCGTCGTCACCGTCGAGGACAACGGGCGCGTCGGCGGTGTCGGCTCCGCCGTCGCCCAGGCGCTGCGCGACGCCGGCGTGGACGTGCCGCTGCGTGACTTCGGCATCCCGCAGGAGTTCCTCGACCACGCCAGCCGCAAGGAGGTCATGGCCGAGATCGGGCTGACCGCCCCGGACGTCGCGCGCCAGGTGACCGGCCTCGTCAGCCGGCTCGGGGGCCGCTACGCCGACGAGCCCGCGCCCCAGGTCGCGGGCGACTGACGGCCGCTCCCCGTCCTTGGCACCACCGGGCCGGGCGACACCCCAATGGGTGATCGCCCGGCCCTTCTGTTGATGTGTAGGCGCGCCAGATCCGGTCACAAGCATCTGCGGGTGCTGTGATGCAGGAACAACTGTGGAGGTGCGCCGGTGGACGTGGGCGGTAACGCTGCGAAGGGTCGGAGCGGTTTCTTCCGTACCAAATCGGTCGAGGACTCCCTGCGGGACACCCAGGAGCCCGAGCACGCGCTCAAGAAGTCGCTGTCCGCCCTCGACCTCACGGTCTTCGGCGTCGGCGTCGTCATCGGCACCGGCATCTTCGTCCTCACGGGCAAGGTGGCGAAGGAGAACGCGGGCCCGGCCGTCGCGCTGTCCTTCGTCGCCGCGGGCGTCGTGTGCGCGCTCGCCGCCCTGTGCTACGCGGAGTTCGCCTCCACGGTGCCGGTGGCCGGATCCGCGTACACCTTCTCCTTCGCCACCCTCGGCGAACTGCCCGCCTGGATCATCGGCTGGGACCTCGTGCTGGAACTGGCGCTGGGCTGCGCCGTGGTCGCCGTCGGATGGTCCGGTTACCTGCGCTCGATCATGGACAACTGGGGCTGGCACCTGCCGTCCGTGCTGTCCGGCGGCGAACAGAGCGGCTTCCACTTCGACCTGCTGGCCTTCTTGCTGGTGGCCGTGCTCACCGCCGTCCTGGTCGCCGGGATGAAGCTGTCGGCCCGGGTCACCTCCGTGGTGGTCGCCATCAAGGTCACCGTGGTGCTGATCGTCATCATCGTGGGCGCGTTCTTCATCAAGGCCCACAACTACACCCCGTTCGTCCCGCCCGCCGTGCCGTCCGAGGGGGCGCAGGCAGGCATCAAGGCCCCGCTCATCCAGCTGATCTCGGGCTTCACGCCGTCCCAGTTCGGCGTCATGGGCATCTTCACCGCGGCGGCTGTGGTCTTCTTCGCGTACATCGGCTTCGACATCGTCGCCACCGCCGCCGAGGAGACCAGGAACCCGCAGCGGGACGTGCCGCGCGGCATCCTCGGCTCGCTGATCATCTGCACCGTGCTCTACGTCGCCGTCTCCATCGTCGTCACCGGCATGCAGCACTACACCCGGCTGACGGTGGACGCGCCGCTGGCCGACGCCTTCAAGGCGGTGGGCCACCCCTTCTGGGCCGGGCTGATCGCCTTCGGCGCGGTGGTGGGCCTGACGACGGTCTGCATGATCCTGCTGCTCGGGCAGAGCCGGGTCTTCTTCGCGATGAGCCGCGACGGGCTGCTGCCGCGCTTCTTCTCCCGGGTGCACCCCACCCGGGGCACGCCCTACCGCTCGACGATCCTGCTCGGCGGCATCGTGGCGATCGTCGCGGGCTTCACGACCATCGAGGAACTGGCCGAGCTGGTGAACATCGGCACCCTCTTCGCGTTCATCGTCGTCGCCATCGGCGTCGTGGTGCTGCGCCGTACCCGCCCCGACCTGCCGCGTGCCTTCCGTACCCCGCTGGTGCCGTGGCTGCCCGCGGTGTCGGTGCTCGCCACGCTGTGGCTGATGCTCAACCTCCCCGCCGAGACCTGGCTGCGGTTCGCCATCTGGATGGCCCTCGGCTTCCTCGTCTACTTCCTCTACGGCTACCGGCACAGCCGGGTCCGCACACCGTCCCGGCAGAGGTGAGCTGACGCACCCGGAGGGCGCCCGGTACCTTGGGCGCGTGCCGACCCGCCCCGAGACCGCCCGCGCCGCCGCGCCCGCGCTCCCGGACCGGCGGGCGGACGGCGCCCCGTCCCGGGCGCCCTCGCCGTTCACCCGGTTCTCGTGGCCCGTGCTGCTCCCGCTGCTGACGCTGGTGGCGGCGCTGGTCCATCTGCCCTCCTTCGTACGTCCCGTCTGGAACCCCGACGAGGGGTTCCTCGCGACCCAGGCACGCGTGCTCGCCTCCGGAGGCGTCCTCTACGACACCGTCGTGGACCGCAAGCCCCCGCTGCTGCCGTGGCTCTACGAGGGGGCGTTCGCGCTCTTCGGCGACGGCTCGCTCCGGCCCCTGCGGGCGGCGGCCGTCGTCGCGCACGTGGTGACCGCGGCGCTGCTCGTCGCCATCGCCCGGCGGCGCTGGGGCGACCGGTGGGGCGCGGCCGCCGGGTTCGGCTACCTGCTGCTGTCGGTGGGGCTGGCGCCCGAGGACACACAGGCGGCCTCCTTCGAGGTCTTCACCCTGCCGTGGACGGTCGCCGCCGTGCTGTTGGCCGACCGCGGGCGCTGGGGCGCGGCCGGGGTGGCGGTGGCCGGGGCGGCGCTGACCAAGCAGACCGGCGCGGTGGTGCTCCTCCCGGTGCTCTGGATGCTGTGGCGGGCCCGGCGGGGGAGTGCGGCCGGGTCCGTCTCCGTGTCCGCCGGAGCGTGGGCCCGGCTGACGGCGGGGTGCGCGCTGCCCGTCGTGGCCGTGGCCCTGGCGACCGGTGCGGGGCGCTTCGTCTTCTGGACGGTCACCGGCTCTGGGGCCTACATCTCGCCCGAGGGAGCCTGGCTGCTCGCGGCCGGGCGGGGGCTCGGCAACGCCGCGATCATCACGGCGGCCGGGGCGGGGGTGGTGCTGCCGGCCGTCTGGCTCGCCGTGCGCCGGAGGGCCGGCGCCGGAGCCGAGCTGTGGATCTGGCTCGGCGCGGCCGCCGTCGCCGTCGTGGCGGGCTTCCAGTTCTACGGTCACTACTACCTGCAACTGCTGCCCCCGCTCACGCTCGTCGGGGTGGCCGCGCTGCGCCGGCTGCCCGCGCGCGGTCCGGCCCGAAGGGCCGCCGCGGTCTGGACGGTGCTGGCGGCGGCCGTGTTCACCGGCTGGGGCTTCGCGGCACCGCGCGCCGAACTCGACCACGCCCGGACCGTCGCCGCCGCGATCCGCGCCCACACCGGCGCGGACGGGACCGTCCTGGTGTGGGGCATGCACCCGGAGCAGTACTGGCTCTCCGGGCGCGCACCGGCCGGCCGGTTCCTCACCGCGGGATTCCTCACCAACTTCAGCGGTGGCCGCGGCGGGGCCCGGGTCGGCGAGGAGTACGCCGTACCGGGCGCCTGGGCGGCCTTCCGCCGGGAGTTCTCCGCCGCGCCGCCGGCCGTCGTGGTCGACGACTCGCGGGGCGCCCCCTACGGCGCGGCGCACGTGCCCGGTCTGCGCCGCCTGCTCGACGGGGGCGGCTACGAGCGCGTCGCCACCGCCGACGGCGCGGTGCTGTACGCCCGGCCGCCCGGCCGGTAGTCAGGGACGCACCGACCGCGGCCCCGCGACGGCCGCGCCGTGGGCGGTCACGCGGCGGCGCAGCTCGCGGTCGGCCGTCACGACCAGGCACGGCAGTTCCGGCGGACGGGCCGCGACGAGTTCGGCGATGAGGTCGTCACCGCTGCCGGGCGCCGCCTCGACCCGTACCCCCGGCACGGGTGCCACCCCCCGGGCCGCGCCCTCCACGACGAGCACGACGTCGAGCGGCGCCCGCCGGGCCCATTCCGGCACGTCCGCCCGTTCCGGGAGCCCGGTAGCGGCCAGCCCGGCGAGGGCGTCCCGCAGGCGCTCCGTCGCCCCGTGCCGGTCCCGCCACCACCCGTCGGGGACGGACCCCACGGTGTTGGCGGCGTCGACCACGACCAGGGGCGCTGTCCCACCGTTCACCGGCCCACCCTGTCACAACCGGGCCGGGGCCGGTCGTCCTGCCCGGTGACCGGCCGGCAGGACAGGTGCACGGGGCGGAGGCCGTACCCTCCCACGGGGCGTGTTCGTACGCGGTGGTAGAAAGTCCCGGTGAAGCAGACGAAGTCCAAGCGCTGGCGGTCCTACGCCGGGACGGTGATCGTCCTGGGCGTGGTGTTCGGGGGTTCGGCCGTCCTCGGGGCGCATGTGCGCAGTGAGAAGCAGCACGAGGTCAAGGCACCGGCCGGTGCCTCGGGCGAGGAACAGCTGGCGGTGCCGGTCAAGCCGACCAAGCTGCCGGTGACGCTGACCGTGTACGAGGACCTGCGCAGCCCGGAGTCGAAGGCCTTCGCCGCCGAGTACGGGGACACCCTCGCGAAGCTGGTCGCCACCGGCCAGGTGGGGATCGACTACCGCCTGGTGACGCCGACCGACACCGCGGACGGTGGCACCGGCTCCCTGGCCGCCGCCAACGCGGCCGCGTGCGCCCAGGACGTGGGCCGGTTCCAGGAGTTCGTCGCGCAGGTGTGGGACGCCCAGCCCGCCGACGCCTCGGACGACCCGTTCACCAGTGACACCTTTCTGAAGGGCCTGGCCAAGAAGGCCGGCGACGTGGACGAGACGCACTTCGTCCCGTGCGTCCAGGGCGGGGACCACGACGGGTGGGTGCGGCGCTCCCAGGAGGAGTTCGCCGCGGCCGGGTTCACCTCCGCGCCGGTCGTACAGGTGAACGGCGAGACCGTCACCGATCCTTCGGGCGGCGCGTCAGGGCTCACTCCCGAGGGACTGACGCAGCTGGTCGACAAGGCCGTTGCCGAGGTCGTGAAGAGCACCACCGCGACAGGCTGACCACATCACCCGCTGTCATTCCATCAGATTTATGTGGAAATCGGGTAATAAGGGCATGTGGCACTCGATCGCGAGGAGTGGTGGTGCGCATGTCCACACCGGTGTTCGACGAGGTCGGGCCGCAGCCGGGCTGCGTCTGTGAGGACTGCGCACGGCGGCGGCTGATCCGGGCGGCGACCCGCGCCACGCCCCCGTGCGCGCCACCGGTCGCCGCTCCCGCCGCGCTGGTCCTCCTGGCCACGGCGGGCGCGGCCGTCATGGCGCCCGCCGCCGTGGCGGCCCCCGCGGAGGACGCCGGCCAGGCCGCGTCCACCGGCCTGACCGAGCAGGCGCAGCCCGACCGGATCGGCGCCGTGGCCCCGCTCCGGCTGACCCGCGACCAGATCCTGGAGCGGGCCCAGCGCTGGGTCGACGCCCGTGTCCCGTACGACATGCGCCGCCGCTGGCGGGACGGCTACCGGCAGGACTGCTCCGGATTCGTCTCCATGGCCTGGGGCCTGGGCAGCAGCCAGTGGACCGGCACGCTGCCGCGCTTCGCGGAACGGATCGGCCGCAGTGATCTCGAACCCGGCGACATCCTGCTCTTCCACAACCCCCGCGACCCCGTCGACGGCTCCCACGTCACGATCTTCGGGGGCTGGGCGAACGCCGCGCACAACCGCTACGTGGCCTACGAGGAGACCCGGCCGCGCGCCCGGGTGCGCACGACCCCGTACGCCTACTGGGACCATTCCAAGCGCTACGTCCCCTACCGCTACAAGTACCTGAGCGACGAGGGCTACGACGACTTCTACGACGACCTGTACGGGGACCTCGACCTCGGCGACCTGGCCTCCGGCTACCCGGGGAGCGTGTCCTTCGGCCCCGGCGCCTCCAACGGCTACGTCACCCGGCTCGGCCGGATGCTGCGGCAGCGGGGCGCGGGCGCGTTCTACCACGACGGTCCGGGACCCCGCTGGAGCGACGCCGACCGCGAGGCCACCCGCGCCTTCCAGCGCGCCCAGGGCTGGAAGGGCGACCAGGCCGACGGCTTCCCGGGCCCCCTGACGTGGCGTTACCTGACCGAGGGCGCCGGGGCCGACGTCGGCGGCGGCCGCCCGACGGCGCCCCCGGCCCGAACGGCCCACCTGGCCAGGCCGGCCTACCCGGGCATCGGGGGCTTCCGGCCCGGCCAGTCGGGCCCGCACGTGCTCGCGCTGGGACGGCGGCTGGCCGTCAAGGGCTTCGGCCGGTTCTACGCGAAGGGGCCCGGCCCGCGCTGGGGCGAGGCCGACCGGCGCGCGGTGGAGGCCTTCCAGCGGTCCCAGGGCTGGTCGGGCAGCCAGGCGGACGGCTACCCGGGTCCCGAGACGTGGAGGCGGCTCTTCTCATGACGATCACCCCCCAGGGGAGCCGGGCCGAACGTCCCGTCCCCGCCCAGGCCCCCATTGCCTACGGCACCCCCGGCCAGGCCGGCGTGGTGCCGCTGCCCGAGATCGCCGAGCGTCCGGGACGCTGCCTTCCCGGCGGCCTCGCCGTGCTCACGGCCCTGGCGGCGGCCGGAGGCACGGCAGCGCTGTTGCTCGGCCCCATCGGGACCTCCCCCGCCGTCCGCGGCGGCGCCGTGGCCGTCCTCGTGGCGCTCACCGCTCTGACCGCGCTGGGCCTCGCCCGGGGCCGACCCGGCTCCGTGTGGATGCTCACCCGGCACGGCGCCTACCACGGCACCGTCCGCCGCACCGGACTGCTGTGGATCAGCCCGCTGCTCGTCCGCCGCCGTGTCGACACCAGCCTGCGCCACTGGCGCAGCAGCCCCATCGAGGCCACCGACGCGGGCGGCACCCCGCTGCAGATCACGGTCCTGGTGGTGTGGCGGGTCCGCGACACCGCGCGGGCCGCCTTCGGCGTCCACGACCACGTCCGCTACCTGCGCGAACAGGTCGAGGCCGCGGTCGTCCGCTGCGTGTCGCGGCTGCCCGCCGACGACTTCCACGGCCCCGGTCCCACGCTCCGCGCCACCGACCGCCTCGCGGACGACCTCACCCGGATCATCGTCCAGGACCTGCGGCCCGTCGGCGTCGAGGTGTTCTCCGCCCAGCCCGTCCGCGTCGACTACGCCCCCGCCGTGGCCTCCGCCATGCGCCGCGCCCAGCTGGCGGCGCTCGACGCCCGCCACCGCCGGGCCGCCCTCGACGACGCCCTCACCGCCGTCGGCGAGACCGTACGGGGCCTGCTCGAGCGCGGCCTGGTCGACCTCGACGACTACGAACGCAAGGCCCTCGTACGGGACCTGACGGTCGCCTACTGCACCGCGCACGTCCCCGACGGCGGCGCGCAGGCCTCCTGAGCCGCGCACGCGGAAGGGGCCCCCGCCGGACGGCGGGGGCCCCTTCCGCGTACGCAGCCGGAGTTACGCCGGGACGGAGGCCACGCCCGGGGCCAGGAACGGCTTGCCGTTCACCCGCTCCGAGACGCCCTCACGGTCCAGGTACGGCGTGATGCCGCCCAGGTGGAAGGGCCAGCCGGCACCGGTGATCAGGCACAGGTCGATGTCCTGCGCCTCGGCGACGACGCCCTCCTCCAGCATGATCCCGATCTCCTGTGCGACGGCGTCCAGGACGCGGGCGCGCACCTGCTCCTGCGTCAGGACGCTGTCGCCCTGCATCAGGAGCGCGGCGACCTCGGGGTCCAGCTCCGGCTTGAAGCCGTTCTCGGCGGAGTAGACGTAGAAGCCGCGCTTGCCCGCCTTGACGACGGCCGCGAGGTTCGGGGAGACCGTGAAGCGGTCCGGGAAGGCGCGGTTGAGCGTCTCAGAGACGTGCAGACCGATCGCCGGGCCGACCAGCTCCAGCAGCACCAGCGGGGACATCGGCAGGCCGAGCGGCTCGATGGCCTTCTCCGCCGTCTCCACTGGGGTGCCCTCGTCGATGACGTTCTGGATCTCGCCCATGAAGCGGGTGAGGATGCGGTTGACGACGAACGCCGGGGCGTCCTTGGTCAGCACTGCGGTCTTCTTCAGCTTCTTCGCCACGGCGAACGCGGTGGCCAGCGACGCGTCGTCGGTCTGCTCGCCGCGCACGATCTCCAGCAGTGGCAGCACCGCGACCGGGTTGAAGAAGTGGAAGCCGACGACCCGCTCGGGGTGCTTCAGCTTCGAGGCCATCTCGGAGACCGAGAGGGAGGAGGTGTTGGTGGCGAGGATCGTCTCCGGCTTCACCACCGCCTCGACCTCGGCGAACACCTGCTGCTTGACGCCGATCTCCTCGAAGACCGCCTCGATGACGAAGTCCGCGTCGCCGAAGGCGGCGGCCTTGTCGAGGGAGCCGGACACCAGGCCCTTGAGGCGGTTCGCCTTGTCCTGGTTGACCCGGCCCTTGAGCAGCAGCTTGTCGATCTCGCCGTGGACGTAGCCGACGCCCTTGTCCACGCGCTCCTGGTCGATGTCGGTGAGGACCACCGGCACCTCCAGGCGGCGTGCGAAGAGCAGCGCCAGCTGCGAGGCCATCAGACCGGCGCCGACGACGCCCACCTTGGTGACCGGACGGGCCAGGTTCTTGTCCGGGGCACCGGCCGGGCGCTTGCCGCGCTTCTGCACCAGGTTGAAGGCGTAGATGCCGGAGCGCAGCTCGCCGCCCATGATGAGGTCCGCGAGGGCCTCGTCCTCGGCGTCGAAGCCGGCGGACAGGTCTCCGTCCTTGGCGGCGGCGATGATGTCCAGCGCGCGGTACGCGGCCGGGGCGGCGCCGTGCACCTTGGAGTCGGCGAAGGCGCGGCCCTTGGCGACGGCCTCGTCCCACGCCGCGCCGCGGTCCACCTCGGGGCGGACGACCTGGATCTCGCCCTTGAGGACGGCGGCCGTCCAGGACAGCGACTGCTCCAGGAAGTCCGCACCGTCGAACAGCGCGTCGGCGATGCCCAGGTCGTAGACCTGACCACCCTTCAGCTGCTTGTTCTGGTTGAGCGAGTTCTCGATGATGACGCTCACCGCGCGCTCGGCGCCGATGAGGTTCGGCAGCAGCGCGCAGCCGCCCCAGCCCGGGACCAGGCCCAGGAAGACCTCGGGGAGGGAGAACGCCGGGATGGCCGAGGAGACGGTGCGGTAGCTGCAGTGCAGGCCGACCTCGACGCCGCCGCCCATGGCCGCGCCGTTGTAGTACGCGAAGGTCGGGACCGCGAGGGACTGCAGACGGCGGAAGACGTCGTGGCCGCCCTTGCCGATCGCCAGCGCGTCCTCACGCCGCTTCAGCAGCTCGACGCCCTTCAGGTCGGCGCCGACCGCGAAGATGAACGGCTTGCCGGTGATGCCGACACCGGCGATCCCGCCGTCCGCGGCCTCCTTCTCGACCTGGTCGAGGGCGGCGCTCAGGTTCGCCAGCGACTGCGGTCCGAAGGTGGTCGGCTTGGTGTGGTCCAGGCCGTTGTCCAGGGTGATGAGCGCGAAACGCCCGGCGCCCTGGGGGAGGTCGAGGTGGCGCACCTGCGCCTGCGTCACGACCTCGTCCGGGAACAGCTCGGCCGCTCCCTTGAGGAGCTCGGCGGTGGTGGTCACTTGCTGCCTCCGTCGAAGTGCGGGTTCTCCCAGATCACGGTGCCGCCCATGCCGAAGCCGACGCACATGGTGGTCAGGCCGTAGCGGACGTGCGGCTGCTCCTCGAACTGGCGGGCCAGCTGCGTCATCAGACGGACGCCGGAGGAAGCGAGCGGGTGGCCGAACGCGATGGCGCCACCGTACTGGTTGACGCGCGCGTCGTCGTCGGCGATGCCGTAGTGGTCGAGGAACGACAGCACCTGCACGGCGAACGCCTCGTTGACCTCGAACAGGCCGATGTCGGAGATCGACAGGCCCGCCTTGGCGAGTGCCTTCTCCGTCGCCGGGACCGGGCCGATGCCCATCACCTCGGGCTCGACGCCCACGAAGGCGTAGGAGACCAGACGCATCTTCACCGGGAGCTCCAGCTCCCGGGCGACGTCCTCGGCGGCGATCAGGGAGGCGGTGGCACCGTCGTTCAGACCCGCCGAGTTGCCCGCCGTCACGTTGCCGTGGGCGCGGAACGGGGTCTTGAGGCCCGCCAGGTTCTCCAGCGTGGTGCCCGGGCGCATCGGCTCGTCGGCCGTGGCCAGGCCCCAGCCGGTCTCGCCGCCCTCGGGGGAGGTGCGGCGCACCGAGATCGGCACCAGGTCCTGCTGGATCTTGCCGTTCGCGTACGCCTTCGCCGCCTTCTCCTGGCTGCGCACCGCGTATTCGTCGGCGCGCTGCTTGGTGAGGTGCGGGAAGCGGTCGTGCAGGTTCTCCGCCGTCATGCCCATGAACAGCGCGGACTCGTCGACCAGCTTCTCCGACACGAAGCGCGGGTTGGGGTCCACGCCCTCGCCCATCGGGTGCCGGCCCATGTGCTCCACGCCGCCCGCGAGCGCCACGTCGTACGCGCCGAAGGCGATGCCCCCGGCGACGCTGGTGACCGCGGTCATCGCGCCCGCGCACATGCGGTCGATGGAGAAACCGGGCACCGACTTGGGCAGTCCCGCCAGGATCGCGGCCGTACGGCCCAGGGTCAGGCCCTGGTCGCCGATCTGGGTGGTCGCGGCGATGGCGACCTCGTCGATGAGCTCCGGGGAGAGCGCGGGGTTGCGCCGCAGCAGCTCCCGGATGGACTTGATGACCAGGTCGTCGGCACGGGTCTCGTGGTAGATGCCCTTCGGGCCCGCCTTGCCGAACGGGGTGCGGACGCCGTCGACGAAGACGACGTCCCTAGCGGTACGAGGCACGTTGGCTCTCCTCAAGAGCGGTACGAGGCACGTTGGCTCTCCTCAAGATGCGGGTTCGCTTGCCGCGGGCAGAAGACGGCGGCTCCGCCGTACATGCTACTCGCGGGTAACCGATGTGCACAGTGCGGGTGTGCGGGGTCACACGTTCGGTCTCCCCCCGGGTTCCCGCGTGCGGCCGTTCCTGCTTTCCGTGGGGTTTCTCCCCACCCTCCCGCCCTCCCCCAGCCGAAGGCTGGGGGAGGGCGGGAGGGTGGGGAAACCCCAAAGCGCAACCACAACGGTGCCGCACACGACGACGGGCCGCGAGGGGCACCCCCTGGGTCACACCGCCGGCGTTGCCGCGAGCGCCGCCGTGAGGATGGGCGTGGTGAGCTCGACCTGCCAGGGGCGCGCGCCGGCGTCCTGGAGGAAGGCCGACACCGACTCGGGGCTGCGGTCCCGCGGGGGCGCCCAGCACAGGCGGCGGACGGTGTCCGGGGTGATGAGGTTCTCCTGGGGGAGGTTCAGCTGCTCCGCCAGTGCCGAGACCGCCGCGCGGGCCGCGGAGAGCCGGGCCCAGGCGCGGAGTCGGGCCTGGGGGACCGCTGAAACCTCCCCCCAGAGACTGTCTCTTCTACACATTTCCCAGCCCCCGAGACCCCCTCACATCCCTAATAACAAT